>JAITJP010000445.1 GCA_031278835.1 Deltaproteobacteria bacterium | reverse complement strand
GTTGAGCCCAGGGCCTCGCGGTATCTGATGGCGCTATAAATGGGGGCCATGTCCAGCCCCAAAACGCCGGCGGCCAGTGAACACAAATGGCGCAAGGCCTGCTCTTTGTCTTGAGCCGTGAAATCTAAAAAGATCGATTCCTGGCTAAGGATATTATCCAAATTCATTTCAAAAAAAACCAATAAAACGAAGTCAAGGAAAAACTCAAAAATTGAAAAAACTTTGAGTAATTGGCCTCCAATAACTCCTTAATTAAAGGTCAGCCAGAAAAAAAAATTCTGGCCAACCCGATTATGAAAAAGGCCTGCCCAGGTGAAAAAAAAGCCCCTGGGAGATGAATAAAATACCAGCCAAGCTGGCTAAATTCCCGGTGACCAAGCCGATAATTTGGCCAGGTCACCAAAGAAAAAAAGACGGCGCGTCAAAGGGCTTGGGCGCCGAACCGTGCTAGCCTAATTGTATAGAAAAATCCTTCGAAAAATTTAGTCTAATAAAAATTTTTTACAAATTTTTTTAGCAAATGAGTCAGCAAAAAAAATTCCGTTTTTATGAGGCCAATAAGCTTTGGTTCTTTAGTTTGGCCGCTTGACAATTATTCTCAATTAGCCGCTCTAAAGTCAGAAAAGAAAATCGCCCCCGAGCCAAGAAAAAAGGTCGGGGGCGGGTCTATTGTTTCTTAGCCGTGAAGTCTGATGAGTTCCAGGGAGCCGCCTTTGCCGAATTGGTGCAAAAGCCTTAAGCCGCCGTCTTCATGGTCGAGGAAAACCACGAAAGGGCTAGAGCCGTGGGCCAAAAGTTCGGCCGCTTCGGTTAAATTCATGCGGCTGAGGGTCAGGTCCCGGGTCCGGTCAGCGGTGACTAGGTCGGCTTCAAAATCATCGTCTTCATGACCAAGATCTTCATGATCATGTTCTTCATGGTTATGGGCCTGTCCGTTTGAGCCGGAAGAGCGCTTAACGGCCGAGGCCTTGTGCACCTTTTGCTTCTCCATATGGCGCTTGAGTTGCTTTTCAAGTTTGTCGATGACCAGATCCATGGAAGAATACATGTCATCGGTCTCTTCCAAAGCTTTGATTTTGAGGCCATCGGAGGTCAAGACCACTTCGGCCCGGTGGCGAAACTTGTCTAACGAGAAGGTAAGGTCGGCTGAAAGGACAGCGTCCAGGTACTTTTCAAGCCGCGCCAGTTTGTCATGGCCATACTTTTTTAGATGGTCCGAGGGTTCCATGTGCCTAAAGGTCACGGAAAGTTGCATAGATTAATCCCGCCTTTCTGTCGCGTTTAATAACTTTAAAGTGACAAAGGTCTGGCCAAAAAATTTCCTTGAACCAGACGAAAGAAGCGTTTTTTTTGGGGCCAAGCGACCTATCCTACAAACCTGTTTGACTAACATTGATCGCATTATGATTTCATTTTAGCAGATCGGCCGCCAGAAAACAACCACTCTGAGCCCCGGAAATTACGGTTATTTTACCACTAAAAAGATGTACCATTATTTTAATGTTAAATTTAAAGCGCAAAATTGAAAATTAACCCAATAAAAATAGGCAAATATGATTTTAACCTCTACGATAAAACAAAAATATTTAAAAAAATATAAATTAACCAAGGTGGTCTTCAAAAAGCCCAGGGGCCCTCAAAGCTCCTGGGCCAAGATTGGCCCCATCTGGTTTTTTTTTGCGGGTTTTTAAAAAAAATTTAAAAAATTAGCCAAAAGCCAGCCCAAAAGGCCCCCAGCCACAGGGCCAAAGCGGATTTTAATTAACCATAATTACTAACCTAACAAGCTAAAAAAAGCTAGGATAATTTTTCTTTTCACCATAAAAATCCATAAAACTCAGTATCTCAAAATATCATCTTCATAAAAATAACTTTTTTACTAATCAAGCCCTTATCCAATCATTAATTATAAACAAAACTCAGGACTTTTTAGCCGGCCAAAGGAGCCTTGGCCCAGAAGTTTCAATCCTAAATTGACAATTCCTTAATGGCGACTTACTATTTAAGATATGGGTGATGACCCCGAAAAGATTTTTGCCCAAAGCCTGGCCCTTGGGCCCATTTTCGGGTTTGGCTCATCAACAGGGAAGTGCTTATGGTAGTTTTCGATTTGACCTGTATAAATGGTCACGATTTTGAGGGATGGTTTGAAAGCTTAGCTGATTTGGAAAAACAGATTGAAGATAAAATTTTGGTTTGTCCTATCTGTAACGAAGTTAGCGTTTGTAGGAGACCATCGACCTTTGGTTTAGTCAAGAGCCGTCCCCGGCACCAGGTCCAGGACAGTGGCCCCCAGCCGCCCGAGGTCAACCAATTGACCCAGGCCTTTGAGCGTCTCCAGGCCTTTAGCCAAGCCCTGGAAACGGAATTCGTTGACGTGGGTTCAAAATTTACCGAAGAAGCTCTAAAAATTCATTACGGGGTCAGTCCCAAGCGTAATATCAGGGGCATGTCCACCGAGGACCAAGAGCAAACCTTAAAAAAAGAAGGGGTTGAATTTTTCAAAGTGCCCATGCTGGTCCGCAAACCCTCGGTTTCTTAAGCTAAGGCTTTTGGCCCGCCCCCTCCTAACTTTTTTTTAAACAAAAAAAAAGTTAGGCTTGGAGCTATTTTTTCAGCCTAAAGCTTAAGCCTAATTTTTGTCCCTGGTGGCCGCCTTAAAAGGCGCCGCCCCCATGGGCAAAAGTTTTTTCCCTTCCCATAACTTTTTCCCCCAAAAAAAACTTTAATCTGCCCGGTTCTCCATTTTTTCCGGATTGGCCCCCTAATTTTGTCTACAGGCCCAAAAAGATTAAAGCTGGAGATTTTCTTGCAAAGATTAAAGATTATAACAAAATTCCTTGAGGTTTAGTTGTTTTTATAATGGGGGCAGTCTGATTTCTTTAAAGGTTGACTTTATCCCAATTAACGTATAAAATAAAAAAG
>JAITJP010000430.1 GCA_031278835.1 Deltaproteobacteria bacterium | reverse complement strand
GGGGGCTTTATGGCCATTGGTTCTAGGAACTTGGTTAGGGCCATGCTGGGGCTGGTTTTGACTTTTTTGGGCGTGGCCGGTATGTATCTGCTTTTGGCCAGTCCCTTTCTGGCTTTCATGCAGGTCTTGATGTACGTGGGGGCGGTCTGCGTTTTGATCTTTTTCGCCATCATGCTGACCAGAAACACCAACGAGGGCGAGGAATCAAAGCTGCCCTCGATTGCTTCGGCCATCTATGGCCTACTGGCCTTGGTCTTACCGTTGGTGGTTTTGGGGCCCCTGATCGTAACAAACGTTCCTAAGCTAACCACGGTTCAGTACGGCCAAACCGAGACCAAGCTTTTGGGCCAGGGCCTCATTAGCGAGGACGTTTATTCTGTTGAGCTTATTTCCATAATCTTACTGGTGGCCATGGCCGGGGCCGTGTTTTTGGCCTGGCGCCGCAGGCCCACCGATGGCGAGGCTTCCAGATGAGCACCACCTTAAGCCTATTTTTACTGGTCTCGCTTTTACTCATCTCCATTGGTCTGGCCGGACTAGTGACCAGACGCACTTTGGTGGGTATGCTGATTTGCGTGGAACTGATGTTAAACGGAGCCGGCCTAGCCATCGTGGCCGCGGCCAAGTGCACCCCGGCCTCGGAGGTCCACGGTCAACTGGCCGCCCTTTTTGTCATGGGCCTGGCCGCGGCCGAGGCCACCGTGGTCCTGGCCATGATCCTGGTGGTACAAAGGCGCTTTGGCAAAGTCACCTTGGATGAAGTTTCCATCATCCGCCAAAATGAGGCCAAAGGCTCTCATTAGTTTAAGAAAAACCAAGATCAGGCCAAAAGTTCCCATTAGTTTTAAGAAAAACCAATGAGAACTAAAAAAAAGCCTTTTTTTAGTCCACGGGGCTTTTTAATTTAGCCATGGGCTAGGACATAAGACCCGATTTTAGGCCCCCGGCCCAAGATCCAAAAATATTTCCCGGAAGATTTTTATGACCCCAATCGATAGCCTAAACGTGCTTTGGCCTATTTTGGTGACCTTACTGGCCCCCTTTGGCATCCTCCTGGCCGGTAAAAACCAAAATCTTAGGGAAGCGGTCTCGATCGTGGCCGGGGCCATCACGGCCTTACTGGTCCTAAGCTTCGCCCCCTCGGTCTTGAGCGGTCACATCTACCGCTACGAGCTTTTTCGCATCTTGCCGGGTATCTCGGTTAGCTTTGCCGTTGACGGCCTGGGCATCATCTTCGCCTTTATCGCCCCCTTTCTCTGGGTTTTCGCCACCAGTTACAATATTGGCTATATGAGAAGCCTTAAGGAACACGCCCAGACCCGTTACTACTTTTGCTTTGCCATTGCCATCTTTGGGGCCGTGGGCGTGGCCTTGTCGGCTAACATTTTCACCCTTTACCTTTTTTACGAAGTCATTTCCGTTTTCACCTACCCGCTGGTGGCCCACCATCAAGACCAGGAAGGTTTTTACGGGGGCAAAAAATATCTGGTCTACTTGATGGGCACTTCCAAACTCTTTCTCCTGCCGGCCATGATTTTGACCTATGCCTTGGCCAATAGCTTGGATTTTCCCTTGGGCGACATTAGAAACGGTATTTTCTCGCCCGAGGTGGTGGCCGCCCATCCCAATCTGGTTAGACTAACTTACGTTCTATTTATCGCCGGTTTGGCCAAAGCCGCCTTAATGCCCTTTCATAACTGGCTGCCCTCGGCCATGGTGGCCCCCACCCCGGTCTCGGCCCTTTTGCACGCCGTGGCCGTGGTCAAGGCCGGAGTTTTTTCGGTCAGCCGCATAATTTTATCAGGCTTTGGCACCGAGACCATGACCAATCTAGGCCTGTCCCTCCCGACGGCCTATCTGGCCGGTTTTACCATCGTGGCCGCCTCGCTTATCGCCCTAACCAAGGATGACATCAAGGCCAGGCTAGCTTACTCCACGGTCAGTCAACTCTCCTACGTGGTCATCGGCGTGGCCCTGGCCGCCCCCATGGCCATCCAAGGCGGCTTGATGCACATCGGCCACCACGCCTTTTCCAAGATAACTTTGTTTTTTGGGGCCGGGGCCATCTACGTAGCCAGTCACCTAAAATCCATCAAGATGATGAACGGCTTGGGCCGCAAGATGCCCTGGACCTTTGGGGCCTTTGGCCTAGCCAGTTTATCCATGATCGGCATGCCCCCGGTCTGCGGTTTTGTTTCCAAGTGGTATCTGGTTAATGGGGCTCTGGATCAAAGCCAACTGGTTTTGCTAATCGCCCTTTTGTGTTCGACCTTACTAAACGCCGCTTACTTCGTGCCCATCTTCTATCGGGCCTTCTTTTTGGCTCCGGATCCCCAGGCCCACATCGAAGATTGTCAGGAAGCCCCCTTAACTATGGTCGTGCCCCTAGTCTTTACCAGCGTGGTTTCGGTGGCTTTGGGTCTCTTTCCGCAATTATTTCAAAATTTCATAAAAGCCTTTGGAAATTTTTGACCAATAAAAGCCCAGGGCTTTTCTTTGGCCCTTAAAAATAAGTAAATCTTTACTCTAGTTCCATAAAAGGGGAGAGGCGACATGCCCAACCAGCAAGGACAAGACTTTTTGGCTCGGTTTTTGGCCGAGCAGCTGGCCCCGGGCCGGCCCAGAGTCTGGCGTAGGATATTTTTGGCCCTTTTGGCTATAATTGCCCTTTTGGGGCTAATCATACCCAACCATCATCCGCACTTTGGCCTGGACGGCTATGCCTTTTTCTGGCCCATCTTTGGTCTGGTCATGGGACTGATTCTTATTTTCGTGGTCAAAAAGATCATCCAACCTCTCATAAAACGGCCTGAGGATCACTATGGCGACCTCTGATTTCTATCATCCCTCTCTGGCCTTCCTGATGATGGCCGTGGCCCTGCCTTTTCTGCCCGGCAATCGCCGCTGGAAGTGGTTACTGCTGCTGCCGCCCCTGGCGGCCATTTACGCCGCCTTTAGTAACCTAGACGGGGATCACTTCACCTTGACTTGGCTGGGCCTTAGCCTGAAACTGGGTCACCTGGACCCCTTATCCAGGGTCTTTTCCCAAGTCTTTGCCATCATGAGCTTGGCCGGTATCATCTTTTCCCTGCACGTAAATGATAAAGGGCAACACATGGCCGCCCTTCTCTACGTAACCGGGGGCTTTGGTTGCCTTTTGGCTGGAGATTACCTAACTCTCTTTATTTTTTGGGAACTAATGAGTTTAGGTTCGACTTTTTTGGTCATGTTAAACCGGACTCGGGAATCGGTTCTGGCCGCTTTTAGATATTTTCTCTACCACGTGGCCGGGGGACTGCTGCTTTTGGCCGGCTTACTCTTACGACACTATTTGACCGGTTCCTTTGACTTTGGCCCCATTGACCCTAAGGGGGCCACTTACGCCGATTGGCTGATTCTGGCCGGCTTTTGCGTAAACGCCGCCGTGGTGCCCTTGCACGCTTGGCTGCCAGACGCCTATCCCCGAGGCACGGTGACTGGCTCGGTTTTCATGTGCGCCTATACCACCAAAACGGCCGTCTACGTTTTGGCCCGGGCCTTCCCGGGCTGGGAGATCCTGGCCCTGGCCGGGACCATCATGGCCGTCTACGGGGTCATCTACGCTTCCATGGAAAATAACGCCCGGCGCATCCTCTCTTACCACATCGTAAGTCAGGTAGGTTACATGGTGGCCGGCATTGGCGTGGGTACGGCTATGACCCTAAACGGGGCCAGCGCCCACGCCTACGCCCACATACTCTACAAAGGGCTTCTTTTTATGTCAGCCGGGGCCCTCCTCTACAGCGCCGGCAGCCAAAAATTAGACGAGCTGGGCGGTCTAGCCTCGCGGCTACCCTGGGTCATGGTCTGCTACATGGTGGCCGCCCTCTCGATTTCCGGTATGCCGCTTTTTAACGGCTTTGTCTCCAAGACCATGACCATCGCCGGAGCGGCTGAGGCCCACCGGACCTGGGTGGCCCTGGGCCTGGAACTGGCCGCCGTGGGTACCTTTATCTCGGTTGGCCTAAAGCTGCCCTACTTCGCTTTTTGGGGCGGCAAAGCCCCGGACCCCAACCGAGAACTTAAAGCCATTCCCCTTAATATGTACCTGGGCATGGCCTTTTTGGCCCTACTGTGTCTGGCCCAAGGCCTTTACCCCCAGATGCTCTATAAATACTTGCCTTATCAAGAAGCCGTCTCGGACTTTATTCCCTGGACTCCATGGAATGTCATCCAGGCCTTGATGCTTTTGGGTTTTTCCGGCTTGTCCTTTTATTTGATGAGAAAGGTCATAGAACCCCATAAGGCCCTTAACCTGGATTTTGATTGGTTTTATCGACTCTTGGGCCGAGGGGTTTTATTTTTAATTTCCCGGCCCCTGGCCGCGGCCGATAATGTCTGGACCGTGGTTTGGGACAAAGTCGGCCTGCGCTTTCTTAAAGCCCTGGGGGCCCTGACTTCCTGGTTTGACCGCCAAGCCATAGACGGTCTGGTCGATGGTTCGGCCCAGGGGGTTAAGGGCCTAGGCAGCCTGACCGCCTTACTCCAAAACGGCCGCCTGCAACACTACCTGGGCCTGATGGTCGTCTTGGGCCTACTTATTTTCGCCTTCTTTTGGTATGGTTTTTAAAAAAACCTAGCCCAAAAAAGGCCCTTTTTCGATTATTTTCGTTTTTTCTTCGCCTAATAAGGCGCGATTTCCATAGCTGCCAAACAAAGACTAAAAAAGTCTTATTTTGGTACATCCAGTGGATACCCTAATGGATCAATCTAGTTGCTACCCGGTATTGACCGTCCTGACCTTTTTTCCGCTCCTGGCCGCCCTGCTTTTGTGGCCCCTTAAAAGCGACCTCCGGGTCAGGCAGGTAACTTTGATAGCCTCGGTCTTGGAATTACTCCTGGCCCTGCCCCTAATTGGCTTTAAGGCCCAAGCCGGTTTCCAGTTTATGGAAAAGCGGCCCTGGGCTCAGGACTGGGGCCTTAGCTACGCCCTGGGTGTGGACGGCATTAGTATCCTGATGATCTGGCTATCCATCTTGACCTTGCCCTTTTGCGTCCTTTGCTCTTGGACTTACATCGGGCGGCGGGTTAAGGAATTCCACGTCTGCCTACTAATCATGACCACGGCTTGCGTGGGGGTTTTTTCAGCCCTGGATCTGGTCCTATTTTACCTTTTTTGGGAAGCCCTTTTGATCCCCATGTATCTGATGATCGCCATTTGGGGCGGCGATCAAAGACGTTACGCTTCAATTAAGTTTTTTCTTTACACTTTGGCCGGCAGTACCCTCCTTTTAGTAGCCATTGTCGCCCTAAGAGTGACCGGCGGGACTTTTTTCATACCCGAACTCATGACCAAGGGCTTTTCTTTTAACTTTCAATACTGGATCTTTTTGGCTCTTTTTATCGCTTTTGCCATTAAAGTGCCCATGTTTCCCTTTCACACCTGGCTGCCGGCCGCCCACGTCCAGGCCCCCTCGGCCGGCTCGGTCATCCTGGCCGCCGTGCTCCTTAAGATGGGCACCTATGGTTTTTTGCGTTTTTCCCTACCCCTTTGCCCCCTAGCCTCGGTTCACTTCGCCCCCATGATGGTGGCCATTTCCCTGGCCTCCATCCTCTACGGCGGAGCGGTGGCCTTGGGCCAAAACGACATCAAAAAACTAATCGCTTACTCTTCCGTGGCCCACATGGGTTTTGTCACATTGGGCATATTTCTCTTTAGCCCAGAAGGAGTTAAAGGGGCCATCTTCCAGATGCTTAACCACGGCATCATCACCGGGGCCTTGTTTATGATGATCGGGGCCGTTTACGAGCGCAGCCATAGCCGCGAGATCGTCAAAAACCTGGGCCTGGGTAAGTACCTGCCGCACTTCATGTTCTTTTGGGGCCTTTTTGGCCTGGCCTCCTTTGGCTTTCCCGGCACCAACGGTTTCGTGGGTGAGTTCCTGGTCATCTTGGCCGCTTTTAAAGAAAGCACCAGCCTGGGTCTTCTGACCATCCCCGGGGCCCTCCTTGCGGCCGCCTATATCCTCAAGGTGACCCTAAAAATGGCCTGGGGCCAACCGGCCTCGCCGGCCGGCCAGTCTTGGCCGGATCTAAAAAAGAAAGAATGGCTCTACCTAAGCCTCCCGGCCCTCCTGGTCATCTACCTCGGCCTAGCCCCAACCGGGCTTTTAAATCTAATCGGGCCCAGCGTGGAGGACAGCCTGACTCAGTTTCAGGCCAAAAAAGATTCCGTTAATGTTATTTATCTCTCTTCGCCGGCCGGTAAGCCCCAGGGCCTCATCTACGAGCGCGATCTGCCGCCCAATGTTAGCGCTCCGGCCCCAGAGCCGGAGCTGAGCGCTCCGGCCCTGGGGGCCGAGCCAATGGCCACTCAGGGCCAGGAGGTCAAGTGATGGCCGGCTTAAATCTAAACCCGGGCCTGCTCGGGCCGGAACTGGTCTTTTTGATTTTGGTGGTAATCCTTTTTGGGGCGGCCCTGATAAAAAAGCCAAAACTGATTGGGGCCATCTTGGCCCTGTGCCCCCTGGCCGCCCTGATTTCGGCCTGGTGGTCCTGGGCTTCCCTGCCGGGCCTGGTGGCCAGCCCCTCGCTTCAGTTCTTTGGGGCCTACCGAGTGGACGGCCTTAGTCAATTTTTTAAAATACTGATTTGCTTAGGCTACTTAGTGGCTTGGTTTAATTCCCTTAAACTACCCAGCCTAAAAGCCGACCAAAAGCCCGATTACTACTTATTTTTAACTCTCTCGGCCTTTGGCCTAATTCTTTTGTCCTCGGCCGCCGAACTAGTGGCCGTTTACCTGGCCATGGAGCTATCTTCCTATTCCCTTTACGTTTTAATCCCCAAACGCTCTCATTCCAAAGCCGCCGCCGAGGCTGGCCTCAAATACATCCTCTTTGGGGCGGCGGCCACGGCCTTGGCCCTATACGGCCTAAGTTTAGTCATAGCCAGCCAGCAGGTTACTTTTATCAGTAAACTAAGCGGCCTGGACTGGTCTTTGGCCTCTAATCCCCTGGCCGTGGTGGGGCTCTCGCTTTTTCTGGGCGGCCTGTTTTTCAAACTGGCCTTGTTTCCCTTTCATTTTTGGTGCCCAGACGTCTACCAAGGGGCTGGCAATGAAACGGCCGCTTTCGTGGCCACCTTACCCAAACTGGGGGCCATCGTGGTCCTAATCCGCCTGGCCGCCCCCCTGAGCCCGGGCCTGGAACTAACCGACATCCTGGCCTTTTTGGCGGCCGCCTCGATTACCTACGGTAACCTTTGCGCCTTGGCCCAAAAGGACCTTAAACGCATGCTGGGTTTTTCCTCGGTGGCCCACGCCGGTTACATCCTAGTTGGCCTGGTCTCGGGCAGCCCGGAGGGCCTGGCCGCCTCGGCCTTCTACGCCATGGCCTACGTTCTTATGAACCTACTGTGCTTTTGGGTCATTTGCCGCCTCTCCACTGACGGCCGCAACCTGACTTACCAAGACCTAAACGGCCTTTCGGCCCGCTCGCCCTTACTGGCCCTGGCCCTCCTGGCGGCCGCCTTTTCCCTAGTGGGTCTGCCGCCCACGGTCGGTTTTATCGGAAAACTCTGGCTAATCACCTCAGCCTGGGGTCATGGCTACGACTGGCTGGTCATAGTGGTTTGCCTCAACACGGCCATTGCCATTTTTTACTACCTGTCCCTAGTCCGCCACGCCTATACCGAAGAAGATCTGCCGGCCCAGGGGGCTCAAAGCCTGAGCCTAGATGGCTCGCTAATCTCCTCTCTGGGCGCCCTGGTCCTGGGCCTTTTGGTGGTTCTCCTGGGAGTTCTACCCGGTCCCATCTGGAGCGCCGTCCTCCAGGCCAGCCAAAGCCTCTTCCAATAACCAAAAAAAACCGGCCCCTGGGGCCGGTTTTTTTTTGGCTGATGGCCGGTTCATTCAAAGTCAAAGACGTTAACCCATCTCATCAAAAATTCCTTTTCCCGCTGATCGCCTTTAAGAGTCTGACAACCGGCCACGATGGGTAGCCATTTGTTGACTTCATTACGCTTCAGGCCGGCCTTGAGACAATAGGTTTCCAAATAAGCCTCAGCCCGATCGTTTTGCTCCAGGAGTTTAAAAAGTAAATAGGTGCGGGCCGCCTCGGCGGCTGGGTCGCCCTGGGTGGCGTGGGACCAGTCCAAGATGGCGTAGCCTCCATCACTTTTGATTAAAACGTTTGAGGGATTAAAGTCCCCGTGGCAGAGCTTAAAGCGCCTAGGCATGGCTTCGACCCGGGTGTGCAGATCGTAGCGGATGGTTGGATCCAAGGGGGCCTCGGAAATTTGCCTAATCATCTTCTCCTTCATGGGGTTTAATAATCTGACCGTGCGGCTCTGGCTTTCCAGCTGGATGTCGACCAAGCGGTTCATTAGTGGCCCGGCCTCTTGGGGATTTTCATCCATGATCTTATCCAAGGGCTGGCCCTCCAGGTACTCCATGACAATGGTCAAACTCTCTTCAGACCTTTTTATTTCAATGACTTTGGGTATGGATAGTCCAGACTCCCAGACCCGAGCTTGATTTAAGGCCTCGTTTAAGACGTCAGAGGTGGGAAAGTGGTTATCAAAAATCTTATAAACCAGATCTCCTTGCCTTTCGATACTCTTATGTTCCCTTCGCGTCAAAATGATTCTATCAGTCATTTGTTTGCTGGCCCCCTTGCCCCCTAATTTGTCCCAAATCGATTCTATCAGTCATGGCCGCTACTCCCCCTTGCCGTAATAAGCCTCTAAATAAATGGCCTTAATCTCGGCGACCAGCGGGTAGCGGGGGTTGGCCCCGGTGCACTGATCGTCAAAGGCGGCCAAACTCATGCCATCAATCTTGGCCATAAAATGGTCTTCCTTGATGCCGTACTCGGCGATACTGGCCTTTATGCCAATCTGAGCCTTAAGGGCATCGAGCCGACTAAGTAAGTTATTAAAGCTCTCCTCTGGGCTGGAGCCGCCCCAGCCCAGTTTTCTGGCCAGCCGGGCGTAGCTTGAAAGGGCCATGGGCTGGCCGTATTGGGGGAAGGCGCCCATCTTGGTGGGCCGCTCGGAGGCGTTAAACTTCATGACCCGGTTAATCAAAAGGGCATTGGCCAGGCCATGGGGCAGGTGAAAAAAGGCCCCCAGTTTATGGGCCAGAGAATGACAGATACCCAAAAAAGCGTTGGCAAAGGCCATGCCGGCCATGGTGGCGGCGTCGGCCATTTTTTCTCTGGCCAGGGGGGCTTTGGCCCCCAGCTGGTAGGCGGCCGGCAGGTGTTCAAAGATTAGTTCCAAGGCCCCCAGGGCCAAGGCATCGGTATAGGGCGTGGCCAACATCGAGGCGTAGGCCTCCAAACTATGCACGGCGGCGTCAATGCCGCTGGCCGCCGTTAGGCCGGGCGGGGCGCTCATCTGCAGATCGGCGTCAACCACGGCTATTTCCGGCATTAGTTCATAATCGGCCAGGGGGTATTTTAGACCCGTGGTCTGGTCGGTAATGACGGCAAAGGGGGTGACCTCGGAACCGGTCCCGGCCGTGGTGGGAACGGCCATGAACAGGGCTTTTTTACCCAGCTTGGGGTAGGTAAAAACCCTTTTGCGGATATCCATAAAGCGCATGGCCAAGTCCAAAAAGTCCACCTCGGGCCGCTCGTAGAGAAGCCACATGATCTTGGCCGCGTCCATGGCGCTGCCGCCGCCCAGGGCCACGATGGCCTCTGGTTCAAAGGCCTTAAGCCGGGCCGCCCCGGCCTGGGCGCTGGCCAAGGTCGGGTCAGGTTCCACCTCAAAAAAGACCTCTCTGTCAACCTTGAGAGCCTCAAGCTTATCAAGTAAGGGTTTTAGATGGCCGTTTTTATATAAAAATGAATCGGTAACGCAGAAAATTCTCTTTTTTCCTAAAACATTAACCAATTCTTCCAAGGCCACTTCTAGAGAGCCTCTTTTCATGTAAACTTTGGATGGTGTCCTAAACCAGAGCATGTTTTCTCTTCTCTCGGCCACGATTTTATAGTTTAAAAGATGCTTAACGCCAACGTTTTCGCTAACGCCGTTGCCGCCCCAGGTGCCGCAGCCCAGGGTCAAAGACGGTGAGAGTTTAAAATTATACAAGTCGCCAATGCCGCCATGGGACGAGGGCGTGTTGACCAAGATCCGGCAAGTCCTAAGCTTTTGAGTAAATCGCTCGATTTTTTCCCTTTGATTGGCCGCGTCCAAATAAAGCGAGGCGGTGTGACCCAGGCCGCCATCTTCCACCAGCCTCTGGGCCTTTTCCAGGGCCTCCTCAAAATCCGTGGCCCGATACAGGGCCAAAACCGGGGAGAGCTTTTCGTGGGCAAACTCCTCGCTCAAATCGACTTTTTCGACTTCGCCAATTAGTATCTTGGTTTCCTCGGGCACCAAGATTCCGGCCATGCCAGCGATTTTGACGGCCTTTTGGCCAACAATGGCGGCGCTAACCGCCCCGTTAACCATGATGGTCTGGCGGGCCCTATCAAGCTCCTCGGCTTTAAAAACATAGCAGCCCCTTTTGATAAATTCCCGCTTAACTTCCTGGTAGACGCTCTCCAAGGCGATGACGGCCTGCTCGGAAGCGCAGATCATGCCATTATCAAAGGTCTTTGACAAAACGATCGAGTTTACGGCCAAAAGCAGATCAGCGCTCTCATCGATGATCACGGGCACGTTACCCGAGCCCACGCCCAGGGCCGGTTTGCCCGAGGAATAGGCCGCCTTGACCATGCCCGGACCCCCGGTGGCCAAGATCAAATCGGCCTCGGACATGACCTTACTGGTTAGCTCTAAACTGGGCTTATCAATCCAGCCAATGATATCCTGGGGGGCTCCAGCCGCCACGGCCGCTTCCAGTAGAATCTTGGCCGCGGCCACCGAAGAGAGCTTGGCTCTTGGATGCGGGCTAATGACGATACCGTTTCTGGTCTTAAGACAAATCAAGATCTTAAAAATGACCGTTGAGGTGGGATTGGTGGTGGGAATGACGGCGGCGATTAGGCCCATGGGCTGGGCTATCTTCTTATAGCCAGCCGCCACATTTTCTTCAATGACCCCGCAAGTTATGGTATTTCGATAAGCGTTATGGACATACTCGGCGGCGTAATGATTCTTAATGACCTTGTCTTCCATGACCCCCATGCCGGTTTCCTCAACGGCCATCATGGCCAAGGGAATCCTGGCCCGGTTGGCCGCCTTGGCCGCGGCCGTAAATATCCGGTCAACCCCGGCTTGCTCATAGCCGGCCAAGACTCGCTGGGCCGCCCTAACCCGCTCCAGGGTCATTTCCAAACTCTCCAAATCGTCGGTCACTGGATAAGCCTTGTCGCCCATAAACCACTCCTAGTCCACTAAAGCCCGCCCCTCCGGGGCCAGTCCGGCTCCAGAGGGCTAAGGGCCTCTCTATTTCTTAGTACCTACTTTTATCACCTTAATCAGTACTGGTCAAGAAAAAAATTTCCATATAATAGTCAAATAATTAAATAATTTGACTCTTTTTCTAAGTCTAGATTTTTATAGTCTATTTAACCATGATCATCCCATAAGGTTATACTTTGACTAAGGCCAGCCCCGGGCCAGCCCCGGGCCGGCTTTTTGGGCAGCTCTGGCCCCCCAAAAATTTCAATTTTAAGGCCTCAAATCGGCCCCAGGAGGGCCGGCCCAGCCTGACCTGGGCCCACAGTCCTTTTTGGCGGCCAAAAGCCAGCCGGGGCCGGCTAGGCCCTTTGGCCAGGGTCTTCATAAAGCGGGTAAAAAAAAGGGGGCCGGCCCCCTAAGAGCCTAGCCCCAAATAATCATAACTTAAGCTTTTTTTATTGGCTTTAAAAATTAAAGCCCATGGAGGCGCTGCCGCCCAGGCCCTTTTGAGTCCCCAGGTAGCCAAAGATTTCGGCGTTAAGGGAAAATTTCCGGGAATCAGTGGGCCAGATGTTTAGGCCCAGCTCGCCAAAGCCGCTAAAGCCCTGGCTTTCCGGAGGGCAGCTGATGGGCTCTTGGGCGTAGCGGCCCATGATTTTACCGTCAAATTCTTGCTCAGCGGCGGCCCCAAAATAGAACCTAACCGTGTCTCGGGCGATTAAGCGGCTAAAACGGGCGCCCAGCCGGGCCCGGGAAGAATCCGAGGCCTCCATTTTGACCAGATCGCCAAAGCTGGTCTTAAACTGATCACTTCCGGTTCTGGTCCAAAAATAGCGAGCGTAAACCCTTAGGCTGGTTTTTTCCTTTAAGTCAAAATCACGGCCCAGACCGAGCTGGGCCCCATAGTAAGAGTTTTGGCTCTCATAGGCGTGAACTTCGGGAAACTGAATCCAAGGGTCTTTGTTTAAAGAATATTCATTACGAAAGCCGCCGCCTCGAAGGGAAGTTTCTATAAAAACCTTTTCCTTAAACTTAATTTTTAAAACAAAACCGCCACCGTAATAAGTAAGCTCACCATTACCAAAGACTTCACCGTATCTAGCTATGTTTGAATAAGTATCATAGTTACCTTGACCAAATTCACCAAATAAAGCTAGACTTAGCTGACCAAAGTCGTATTGGCTTTTTTTACTCAAAAATAGGGCCGCGTTTAGGCTATCGACCTCGACGTAACTGCCGCTTTGGCTCCTAAGCCTAGCCCCGCCCACAAAGGCGTTAAGATAGACCCGGTCACTGGGCCCAAAGGAGTCGATTTTTTCAAAGGCCATTAGGCTTAGGTTCTGACTCTGGCCCAGGGCCAGCAAAACCGCCCCGAGGCTTTGGGCAAAAACCCGGGTGGCCTCGGCCGTAAAATAGTTGTGGGCCAAAAGGGGCCGGCCAACCTGATTGTTATCCACATAAACCTGCCAATAATATCTCCTAAGTCCAGCCGTAAAGGCGAAATCGTCATACAAGGGCCCCTGGGCCGAGGGCCTGGAGACAAAATACTCCTTGCCGTCGGCCCCCAGGTACATGGCGGCCGGGTTCTGGCCACTTGTTTGATCGACCAAAGTGACTAGGCCAAGATTAAGCCTCTTGGTCTGATAGGGCGAGAGCAAAAAGGCCGGAAAGGAGTCCACCCGATAATTAGGCTGATCAGCCCAGCTGGGCCTAACCAGTAAATACTTTTCCTGCTGGGCCATAGGATCAAAATCACTAAGCTCAAAGACTCCCTCCGAGCCCTGAAAGCTCAGCATCAGCCCATTGGGCCCAATATCCTTAGTGTCAAAACGGACAAAGTCATTATTTATAGTGACCGGGGCGTAGACCCCCTTGGTGGACCAGGAGGCCTTATTAATGACATCAAGGTTATTAAGCCCATAAAAAGAAGTTAAACCGCTATTATTATTGGTATAAACATAAGCCGTGGTCACTAATTCAGAGCCTGGATTAAATAATAAGGTATTAAAGGTCACCTTATCAACTAAGTCATCTAAATTATTACTAATAACTAATGTAAACTTTTTATCTTCATAAATCTCAAGGACCTTTTTAACTTCAAAGCTTATTTGACCAGCCAAACTATCCTGATTAAGGCCTTTAGTTAGATATAGATTACTATTATCAAGAATTTTTAGATGACCTTGAACACTAATAGCGATTTGGCCGCCGGCTCCGGCCGGGCTGGCCTTACTGGCCTGGTTTTGGGCCCCAGCCAGGCCCCCGTCTCCGCTAATGACCCTAAAATCCAGTCCCTTTAAAAGTAAATCGCCCTCAAAGTCCACTAGTAGGTCAGAAGCCTGGCCGCCGGCTCCGCCCTGACCCACGGCTTGACTGGAAGTTGATCTTAATAGGCCCCCGGCCCCGCCCGGTCCGCCGCTGCCTGAGATAATGGTGACCTGGTTTTCAAAAACCACCGTAACTGGGCTCCCAGAGGCGCTTTTGAAATAAATCTCGCTCTGACTAGCCGCCCCGCCCGCTCCGCCATCTCCGCCGGCCCCGCCCAAAACCCCGTTTAGGTCTTGGCCGGAGGTGCCCCCAGAGCCGCCTGGACCGCCGCTTCCGCCCACCAATCTGGTCGGCCCGCTCACGGTAATAAGCTGCCCGCTAGCTGGATAGATATAGACCAGGCTTTTATTGGCGCTGGCCCCAGCAGCGCCCTTTCCGCCTGGCCCGCCAGCCCCGCCGGCGGCCCCTTGGCCCGGGGGCGTGGCGCTGGTGCCGGTATAAGCTAAGGCTCCAAGGCCGCCGGCTTCACCATTGCCGCCGCTGCCGCCACTGGCTCCGGCGTCACCTCCGGAGCCGCCCTGGCCGCCGGCCCCGCCCGAGGAAGTAACTATGTTGATAAAATCAAGATTATTTGAGTATTTATTGGTTACTGGTATGAGCGGGGCGCTAGCCGCTCCGCCGTCTCCACCTGGGCTGCCTTGAGCGCCAACTCCAGGCGCCGTGCCGGTAAAACTAGTCGAGTGGCTATTGTTTCCAGTAGCCTGGCCCAAAACCCCGGAGCTACCCAGGCCGCTAGTGCCCAGGGCCCCGCCCGCTCCAGCCGCTCCGGCCAGGCCATCATTGGGCTGAGCCCCAGCTAGGCCGGCCGATCCGTCTCCGCCAGTGCCCCCGGCTCCGCCGTTACCACCATTTAAGCCGCTGGCCCCACCGGCCAGGCTTCCGGGACTTCTAAGACTGCTGGGCAGCATCAGCCCAGTGGCTCCGGGGCTGGCTAAATTTATCTGATCACCACCCGAGCCGCCCCCGCTAGTTAAGTAGGGGGCCATGACTCCGTCCAGGCCAGGGTCTCCGGCCCCTTG
>JAITJP010000399.1 GCA_031278835.1 Deltaproteobacteria bacterium | reverse complement strand
CTAAAATAATCGCTCTTTTGATCGGGCTGCTTTAAAGCGCTGGAATCATGGGCGGAAGGGCTGGCTTTGTCGTCTTTAAAATCATCATCCGATAAATCGCTAAAATAATCGCTCTTTTGATCGGGCTGCTTTAAAGCGCTGGAATCATCGGGGTAAAGTTCATCCTGGTGGTCATGGAAATCATGGTCGTCAAAATCGCTTGAATCGTCGGGGTAATGGTGATCCTGATTGCCGTCGTCATCAGTGTCACCGTTTTGGTCGCCATCGGGAAAATCGTCGGAATCGTCCTGGCCCCCAGGTTGGTTTGACGCCGAGGCCGAGAGGCTTTGGCTAAAAGCGGAATCGTTTTCTTGGGGATCGTCTAAAGCCTGACTGGCCCAATTGGAACGATTGGGTGAATTGGGCTTGGGGGGCTTAAAGCAGTAACTCATCGACTCTCTCCAGAAGAAAATACCAGGTTTCCAGGCGGGCTTTGCGGTGAACGCCGTCCAGGCCATCCCATTCGACGGTTTCATGACCCTGGCCCAGTTGGCCGTGGCGATGGGCCAGGTGAACCAAGCCTAAAACGCTGCCCAGACCCTGGGTGGCCGGAAAGAGATCCAGGACTTGGGCGATCGAGGCCTTGGTCAAAAGTTTGACGGCCTCAATGATGGCCTGGCGCAAGGCCAGGTAATCGATTTCGGTTGACTTGATGGTGCCGGCGATTTGCTCAAAATCAATTAGGGCCTGATCGGCTCGGCGCATGGGTTTTCCGATAAAAACCGAGCTGGGATTAAACATGGTCCATTGGGAAATGGAACTAAACCTAACCCCGGTCAGGTTTAGTTTATAGCCCAGGGCTTTATTGGGAGCGGCCTGGTCTACGGCTTCCAAGGCTTCCTTTTTGGCCTTGGTGATCAGATCCATTAAATGGCGGCGCTCCCGATAGGTCCGGCTCTGGACCAGATTTTTTAAGCTTTTACTTAAGGCCGAGGTCCGGTTGTGGACGGTCATGGAGTGATTTAGTAAGGTGCCGATTAAATTATCCAAAAAATCGCGTTCTTGGGGTTCGAGTATTTTAAAATAATCGGCTTCAAAAACCGCCTCCAGGCTTTGGCTTAAACTGCCTTGACGGTCCGGGTTATTGAGCATGGCGTAAAAGGCCTCAAAGGAGCGGCCGGCCTCGCTTTTTTTGATTGAGTAAATGCCATCCAAGACTTCCTGGGCCAGATCGCCGCGTCCCACCGAATCGTCTAAAATGAGTAACCTTTGTCGCAAATCACGGTGCAGTAAGCTAAAACGGTCTAAAACGTGTCTAAAATCGTCAATAAGCTCCAGAGATTGGGCCATGATCTCACGAATTCGTTCCATGGAAACTTCGTTTGACAAGACCAGGGCCTGGCCGGATTCGGTGGCCTGTATTTCCCGATCCAGGCGTTCCTTTTCGGCCTTTAGGCGCTCGATACGCCTTTCCTTATTGGGGTCGGTGTCGATGGCCAACCTGGCCAGGGCCTCGGCCACCAGGGCCAGGCGGCTTTCGGTCACTATGAGCCTTTGATTGGCCATGTTGGCGACGAAACGGATGGCGTCAATGGTGGCGGCGCTTAGCTCGTATTCTTCCTCGGAGGCCCCCTGGGGAAAACGCCTAATCAAATAGCCGTAGCCGACCCAAGCGTTGATGTACTCGGGGGCCGGTCTGGCCAAATCGTTAAAGCCGGCCTCTCGAAGTTTGGCCAGTTCCTGTCCGACCCGAAAGGAAAATTCTGAGCCTTTGAGGACCCGCTGGTCAGGATTATCGTATAGGGTGGTTTGGAGGATGGCGATGACGTAGGGGGCGGAATCGGCCGACAATAACTTCCAAAGGGCTGAGTCCTTGAGACTAAGGTACTGGCTGAGCCTATTTTCGGAAGACATGGAACTTTAAAAACACGATCATGCTGGGCATGGGCTGACACGCTTTGGTCTTCGGGGCGCCTGGCTTTTGGCGCCCCGGCTAAGAATTTTTATAAACTCACGGCCGTGAAGGTTTCTTGGGGCTGTGACCAGGAAGGCACGGTCAGGCTGGAGAGATTGTCAAGCTCGGCCGGGAGGGCTGACCTAAAGGCAAAGCCCAGGTAAGTCACGGCCCTAGTCGAGGCCAAATAAACCCGATCGGCCAAAGTCGGCTCCAAACCGGCCGGTTTGTCAAGGCTTTTCTCGGAATTTTTTTCCAATGATTTGGAGTTGGCCTCCGGGAAAACGGCGAAAAAGGCCTCAAACTCCAAGCCCCGGGCCTCATCTAGGGTCAGGACCCGGACCTGCTCAAAAAGTCCCAGGGGTTGGCCGGGCCGACAGGCCAGGGCTTTTATGGCTTGGGTCTCGGGGTTTTTCTCCAGGGCCTTGGTTAAGGCCTCGGACAGGGGCCCGATATCGGAACTTTTCAAAACGGCCACGGCCGTGGAGGGTAAGCGTCCCGACCTTTGGGCCACCTCGGCCAGGCGATCGGCCAGCCAGGAAGCCGTGTCGTTTAAGGACAGGAGATTTTGGGCCATGACCGGCTTGGGCCCCTTGGATTCAAAGCGGCTGGTCAAAAAGCGCTGGTGGCTTGACCCGGACAGCAGATCGCTTAATTCCAGGAGCTGACTGGACTGGCGATAGTTTATTTGCAACTCAGTCAAAGTGGCCTTGGGTAGGGCCCACTCAAAATCGTCCAAAGACTTAAGGCCGTAAATAGGCGACCGGGCCCCCAGATCGGCGGCCACGGTAACCGAACTTAGATTGGAGTTGGCCAAGCTCACGGCGCATTTTAACTGGACCGGGGAAAAGTCACAGGCCCCGTCTACCAGGACCTGGTTTCTGGTCAGATAAGCTTGATTGTCTAAAGACCAGTTGAGAGCCGACTTTTCGGTTGGATTTTCGGAGTTTTTAAGTATTTCCGCCCCAGGCTCCAAAAAGGCCAAAAGCAAGAGATCGACTTCAAAGGGCTCGACCTGACGGCTGGCCCCGCCGCTATTGGCGTACCAAAGGCGGTTTTGGCGACGGAACCTCAAATAGTTGGGAATGATGGTCTCAAAATAGGCGTTGTAAAAAGCCTGGGTGTCAACCTTAAAGCGCCTCAGGGCCCGGCAAACCAGCTGCTCGGCCCCCAGTTCCTTTAGCCTTTCTTGGGGCAGCAGCCGGCCCTCGCCCAACCAAGCCAGAACCCGGCCCGACCGAGAATCCCTCGACAAACCCTGACCCTTGGCCAAGGCCTTGGCTTGTTCCAGTAAGGCCGAGGAATAGATGCCAAAAGCCTCGCGCTTAAAGATCTTACTTGATTGTTCGGGGTTTTCGGTTTTTTTGATTTTCTCGCCTGACCAAAGAAGCGAAACCAAGCCGTCAATCAAAGCGGGATCCCGCTCAACGTGGCTTTGGAAGGCGCTTTTCAGTTCTCTTCGCAAGCCCTCATGTTTGCCCTCGATTTGGCTAGCCACCTCTTCCTGGAAGGGTAGCAAGGCCCTTTTAAACCAAAGAAGCGAGTGAACCGAGCTTTTCTCCAAAAGGTCCTTAAGCTGGTCACCCAGATGGGCGATGTCGCGATCGGGGAATTGGGCCAAAAATTCGGCGTAAGCCTTCTGGGCTTGGAAGTAAGCCTTGGCCTGAAAGGCGGAAAAATCCGAATACCAAGAGACCGTGTCGGCCAAGGCGGCTTTGGAGACCCGGCCGGTCGAGGGGGCCAATCTCAGGCCGCCGCTAGCCGCGGGCGTCAGGATTCTAAAAAAGTTACTGGCCAGATCCATTCTCAATTCATCCCAAGTCAAGGTGTTTTTTTCAAAACCCGGGATGACCAGATCGGTAAAGGAGTCTTTGACGTAGCGGCGCAGGGTATCGGTGGGCACCAAAAAATACCAACTAATGGGGTGGGCATGCTCCGATTGGAGGGTTAGTTTATCCAATAGCCCGATGCTATCGGCCTCCAGAGCTTCCGAGGAGATCAAAAAGTCCAAGCGCCTAATCAAGGTGGTGGTCTTGCCAGAGCCGGGGGCCCCAAAGATGATTTGCTTGGCCTGGAAGGGCCGCCTAAAAACCTCGTCTTGATAAAGATCCAAGAGATAAGGCTGTTTAAGCGAGTGGCTCAGGGCGGCGGCCCGGAGCTCGCCCTCGTCTACCACCACGTCCAGTTCCTCAGCCGGCACCAAGGGCGGTTCGGCCCCTTCCTCGACGGCCAGTTTGGGACGATTCTCGCCAAAGGTTCTCACGAAATCCCTAAGGGACTTGACCCTGATGCGATCCCTTTGCAATGATTCAAAGAGGGTGTCGTGGATGTCTTTGGTCAGTCGGTACTCAAAGGGACGCAAGGCGGCCCGATCGCTTACCACCAAAGTCTCGCCCTTGGGGGTGACCAAGGTCCCGCCCAAAGGCAGGGCGGCCAAGCGGCCCAATGGCGAGTACAGGGAATTTATATTGGCCCTGGGGATGCCGCTGGGCGGGGTACAGGGGCAAGTATAGAAAATCCTGGTCCGATTGGAGTCGTCTTTGCAGGCAATCCTGGCTATGACCGGAACGTCGCGCAGCCGAGCGGCGGCGTAAAGCTCGGAATCATGATCTTTGACACGTAAACGACCGGAAAGTTGACTGCTTTCCAGTAATCTAGTCCTCTCATTGTCTAAAAGACGTTCACTTGCTTGACTTATTTTGTCACAGATATCCAAGATACTCTTGCAATCACGAGAGACGAAAGTCATTTCCTCGTTTATGGCTGACATTATGGTCTCCAAACCTAAAATGGTAAGCCCAGAACCCGCTAAATTTCAACTCTGGGAGTGGGCCTGGTCAGTTATTTTAACAAAACTCGACGGTTTCCTAAGATCAAACTCAGGCGAAAAATGGTCGCCAGGAACAAAAAAAGAACCATAAATTAAGGTACTTAATAGAAACTTAAGCCAAAGAACAACTCTCCTGGACAGACTATAGAGACCCAGATCTTACCACACCTTGGCCAAAATTAAAACGCTAACATTTGGATTTTTTGGCTTAATGGGTTGGGTTTTGGGTAAAAAAAATGGCCCCTGGCTTACCAAATCATGACCCCGGCCCCACCATGGTCATTTTTTTGGCTTGAGCTCAGGCCCCAGCCCCGAATGAAAAACGGCCTTTTATTAAGTTTTTAAATAAAAACTTAATATTAGGCCGGAAAAACAGCCTCAGATGGGCTAAATCATGGTTTTGGTGATTTTAGTTTGATTCTAGCCAATTATCGAGTTTACCCTGGCGCAGTTCTTCCAAACTCATCCTGGGGCAGCGCAGCCTTTCGGACAATTCCCGGGTCAGCTTGTAATCGTTATAGGCGCCCCGATCGGTATCTATGAGTAAAAACTTAACCGTGGGGTCCTCGGACATGCGGGCGGCCATGCTCAAGACCTCGGCCCAGGGGGCCCGGGCCGGGTCCAAGGGGATATTGGGCCGGCCATCGGTCATGAGAATGACATAGGGGGAAATTTTGGGATCCTTGGAACGCTCCACGGTGATGAGCTTATGGGTCAAGGCCAAAGCCGCGGCCATGGGGGTCTTGCCGCCCGAGGGCAGTGAGGCCAAAAGCCGTCCGGCCAGATCCGGGCTGTTGGTGGGCGGGAGCAGCAGTTCGGCCGTTTGACCGTAAAAAGCGATCACGGCCACCCGGTCACGTTTTCTGTAAGCGTCGGCCAAAAGGGACAGGGCGGCCGCCTTGGCCTCCTCCATACGATACAAGGTGCCAATGGAGCCCGAGGAATCGACCACGAATAAAACCAAACGGCCGGTTTTGAGCCGATAAACTTTTTCCCGAAAATCGCTGGGCTTCAGTAATAGCGCCCTCTCCCCGGGCTGGCCCCGGGCGGGCTTGGGATTGGCTTTTGGTTCCTGGTCCTGATTTTGACGGCGAAGGGCTTGATGGGGGGCGGCCGCCCGCAGGGTGGCCGAAAGGGAAACCGGGCGACCCAAACGTCTGGCCGTGGTTTTAAAGGCCCGGCCCCGGGCTTTTAGGGTTTCCCGCCAACCGCGGCGGCCGGAACGCTCCTTGGGGCCCTTACGATTGGGGCCTTTGGGGGTAACGAGGTCAAAGGTCTGGGCCACCTGGTAGACGGTCAAAGAAGTTTTGTCGTCCTGGTCGGCCTGATCGACTTTGTGATTGGCCGGTCTTTCCACCTGGGCGGTAATGTATACTTCTTCCGCTTTGGTCCTTTGGGCCTGGCTGATGGTTTTTATCTCACCAATGGAGGTTTTAAGCCCATGGCCACGATCGGCCCTTGCCCGGGTGGCCAAAACCAAACCAGAGACTTCGCTTAGCCAATCGGGCGAAACCTGGCCAAAACTCCCAGGTTCACAATCTTCCCGGGCCCCCTCCCAGGCCCGTAGGGCCAAGGCGGCTCGGCAAAGGGCCAGATCGGCCCTATGCCCGGCGGCTTTGACCGATTGGGCCATTTGGGCGGCCTTTTTTAAAGTTTCAGCCGAGGGCTTAAGTTCTTTTAAAATTTCCCGGGCCCGGACGATTCTCTCGGTCAGGGCCAAACCAGCCGCCCAATAGGCCTGCCTAAAGCCCAGGGGATCTTTTTCATAGGCCAGGCGTCGCCTGATGATTTCGGCCCGTAGGCCGGGATGGCTCTCGCCCTTTAAAGTGACCGTCAAAGCGAAACGGTCGGATAGCTGCGGACCCAAAGGCCCTTCCTCGGGGTTCATTGAGCCCAAAAGGGCGAACTTGGCCGGATGCCACAAGGATAGGCCGTCCCTTTCCAGGGTGACCCGGCCCCCGGAGGCGGCGTCCAAAAGTAGATGGGCCAAAGACGGCTCAAGTAAGTTTATCTCGTCCACGTAAACCAAGCCGTGATTGGCTTGGCCCAAAAGGCCGGGCTTTAAAACCGGCCGGCCCAACTTCAGAGTTTGTTGCCAATCCAAGCCGCCCAAAAGGCGCTCCTCGGTCACCCCCAAGGGAATGGTCTTAAAGGGCGGCCTCGTGGGAGCGCTGGGCCCCAAAAGCCTGGCGCAGTTGGGGCAAAACTCCAGTTCTTTATCGGGCCTACAGTGATAAGGGCAATCGCTCCGGCCGACAAAGGACGGTAAGACCTCGGCCAGGGCCCTGGCCGCCGTGCTCTTGGCCGTGCCCTTTTCCCCGACCAGTAAAAGTCCCCCCAGCTCGAGGTCAACGGCCAAAAGCAAAAGGGCCCTGACCATCTCGACTTGTCCCACCAAGGCGGCCAAGGGATAGCCAAAACCCTCCCCAAAAACTTGGCCCCCGGTGGCCCAAGGCGAGTCTGGCCCCGCCAATAAGTCGCTTTTTGGCGCCAAATCGACCATGGTCTGGCTTACCCCAAAGTTAAAATTCTGGATCCCCAAAAGCTCAAAAAAACCAACAAGTTATGAGCCAAAACTCGGGACTAAAAATTAAAAACTGGCCACTCAAATAAATTTATGAGTAACAAGAAATGACTTTAAGACTTAAAT
>JAITJP010000260.1 GCA_031278835.1 Deltaproteobacteria bacterium | reverse complement strand
ATTGCAGGTAGCCCAATATACGGCGGTCTTGGCTAATGGAGGTACACTATATAGACCTCATCTAGTGAAAGAAATATTTGATTTCGATGGCAGAATAGTGCATAATAGTACCCCTGAAGTATTAAATCAGATGTCGGTCAGCCCAGAGTATATAAACAGTGTCAAGAAGGGCCTGGAAGCGGTGGTAAACGATCCCGGAGGCACCGGGCGACGGGCTAGACTAGCTGAGGTCAGAGTGGCCGGTAAAACCGGCACCACCCAAACGGTTAGCTTGGAAAAGTACCAGGGTTATAGCGCCGCCAATCGGCCCTATAAATTGAAAGATCACGCTTGGTTTACCTCCTACGCTCCGGCCGATAACCCCGAGGTGGTGGTTACGGTTCTTTTGGAGCACACCGGAGGTGGTGGGGCCAAATCGGCCCCGGTGGCGGCCAAGATGATGGCCGCTTATTTTGATACCACCATAGACACCAACTTGATGCCGCCTTATCAGGTTCAGCCCGATAAGCCCACCGGTTGGAAGGGGGACCTGTGAAAAGGCCGTCTTTGAACTTTCGACATCTTGAGAATTTTAACTGGACAGTCTTATTGGCCAGCCTGGCCCTATTGGGCATTGGCCTGATTAACCTGTTTTCCACTTCCGGAGGCGAGCTCTCTTTTTGGAATAGTTTTTCCAGACAGTTAATTTTTACCGGCTTTGCCTTACTGCTGTTAAGTCTTTCGCTTTTCTTTGATTACAGTCTTCTCAAGTATGTCTCTTGGCCCCTCTATTTTTTATCCATTGTTTTGGTCATTTTGGTTAAATACTACGGCATTAAAGTTAACGGCGCCTTACGTTGGCTGCCCTTATTTACTCCAGACATCCGTTTTCAGCCCTCGGAGATCATGAAAATCGCCGTGGTGGTGGCCTTGGCCGGCTATCTTAGCTCCAAACCCAATAAAAATGGCCTAGGCTTAATGGATCTGCTTTTCCCAACCATCCTGGTTGGCCTACCTTTCTACGTCATCTTAAAGCAGCCCGACATGGGCACGGCCCTTCATATCGCCTTAACGGTTGTGCCTATCTTCATTCTTCGTAAAATTAGGCTCTGGGTTTTGATCACCGTGGTGACCATTTTTATGGCCGCCTTTAGCTGGCTATTTTTCTTTGGCGGTCTTAATTTTCTCTTAGAGAAAAAAGTGGTCCAGGGCTATCACCTGGATCGCTACGAAAATTTCCTTAAAGAAAAAGATCCCACCGGCAAGGGCTGGCAGATTACCCAGGCCAAAAACGCCATTGGCAGCGGTCAGGTCAATGGCCGCGGTTACATGGAAGGCTCCCAGCAAAAACATGGCTTTTTGCCGGCCGCCCAGACCGATTTCGCCTTTGCCGCCCTGGCCGAGGAATGGGGTTTCGTCGGGGCCGTCTCCACCCTGGCCCTCTTTTTTATCCTGATTTGGTCCAGCCTTTCGGCCATTAGCCGATGTCGGGACTCCTTTGGTTCCCTTCTAATCGTGGGCATGTCTTCGCTGATCTTTTTCCAGATGATTATTAACGTGGCCATGGTCACCGACCTAATCCCCGTGGTCGGCATCCCCTTGCCTTTTATTTCCTACGGCGGCACCTCGGTGGTCATAAACATCATGTGCGTGGCCGTGGTCTTAAACGTCTCCATGCGGCCCTACAAATTCGCCGAGGCCCCCATTGCCGAAAACCCCCTCCTTTGGGAGAGCCCGCCGCAAAACCGCCTGGTCGAGGAATCCGGCAGTGGGGTTCGCCGCCTACTGCCCCACGATCCCAAAGAGCCCGATCTCCATCCGCCGCACCGGCTGCCGCACTTTAAGCCCTGGCTCAAACACTTTGCCACCAAAAACTGGGTCAACCAACAGCTCCTGGAGCCGGAAAAGCCCAGATAGTAGCCCCAGCCCACCCCAAAAAATTTCGCCCGCTTTTAGCCAAATGACTGAAGGCGGGCCTTTTGATTTTTTGGACTAAGCTAGCTTCCCGGGGCCAACTCCCCGGGGCCCGGCGAAAAGCCCTTAGGGCTTTTCGCCGCTGTCCCTCTGGCCAGGGGCCCCCTCGGCCTCGGCCAGCCTTTGGCCCTCTTGATTGGCCAAGATCTTTGATTCAGCCACCAAACATAGCTCAATCATGGCCTGGCAATCGCTGGTCAAAGTGGTGGCCATGGACATAATCTTGGCCATGTCTTGGCTAAAGGGCTCTCGGCTCAATTTGTAGAGAATTTGAGCGTTATTATTGAATTCATCGGCCAGTTCTTTAAAAGTGATGTTAATTGATTTCATAACCAACCTTTCGCTCTTCTTTTATCTGTAGGTTCTTAAAAAGACCTTTTTCATCCTAAGACCAAAATACCTAACTACTTAATTTTAAATGATAAATTTGCCAAAGTCAAGCCTGCCCAAGTAGATTCCCTTAACAAATAGCCGAAATGTCCCAATTGATCTTACCATTATCCCGATAAACATTTATGAGTATTTAAACCAATTACCTTAAAACTTTATTACCTCTAATAATGCCAACATTAAGCAGACTTTTCCCCCCAGCAAAAGCCCAGCCCCAGCCCCTTGGTCTGGGCCGGCCCTGACCAAGGCCCTGTCAAAAGGTTACCCTAATGGCTAAGATTAATAAAAAAACTAGTCCTGGTCTTTATTTTGTTATTTATATTATTGGTATCGTAGTTCTTATCGCTATTGATATAATTCAAGGCTCTAAATGCTCGGCTGGTTTTTTTGTTATTGACTTACATAATATGCTATTTTGTTTTTATATCTATTTATTATTAGGTATAGTTCGTTTTAAATATGACTTTATACCTATCGGCCAGGGTTTTTTATTTTTAATAATTTTTATATCTTTTTTTGCTTCTTTATCTTCTTTTAATACAATATTATTGAATTTTGCCGATGAAGAATGTTCTTCGATCTCTCTTCAACTTTCACGAGAGAATATAGATAGAGTAAATAACTTAGCCATAGCTATGTTTGTTGAATTTATTATATTCGCCATATTTTTATTAATTTTAACTAAAAAGCCCAAGCCCATTCCCTAATTTTTCTAATAATTTTTAAGGCTCTTGGCCGGCCAGCAGAAGTCTAAATTTTGAGCTGATCTTTAGCTTATAAAATCAGTTTTGTAATTCATAATCTACTAAAAAGGAGCTTAGTAATTGCAAAAACAAGCAAAAATAAAGCCAGAGATTTATTTAGCCTTTTATTTGGTTGGTATTGTCTTTGCTCTTTTTGGTTACGCCCAAAGTGCCGCTGAAGTCAGCTGCTTAAATATTCATCCCCTGGGTTTAATTCATAACGCGGCCCTCTTATTTTATATTTACACCTTATTAAGCGTAATAAAGTACAAATATGAATTTATGGTCATAGGTGAATTTTTTATTATAGTTACAATTTTACTATCTATAGCTGGATCTTTATTCTCATTTTATAATATAATCAAAATTTTCTTTAATGAAGATTGTAAAAGATTGGCCTTAATCCAAATCTCGGAAAATACTAACTTAAGTGACGCTTTGATCATGCTGATATTTGTTGAATTTATCATATTTATGACCTGCCTTTTACTTTTAACCAGAATAAAAACTTCCCTAAGCTTGACCAAAAATCCCCGGCCGGTTCCCTAAGCCCCTACTGGAAGTCCAATCCCACCGGGCCAGGGCTTTGGGCTTGTCTGGCCAAATTAGCCGAAAAACTTTTGACCGATTCCAGGGCCCAAAAATATTTTAGTAAGGTCAGTTTTAAGCCCAATATCAAAAACCCTCTCTAAGGCCCCCAGAGCCTCTCAGACCACTTGACCCCTACTGGAAAGTCCAATCCGGCCTGGCCAGGGCTCTACGGGGCCAATTAGACCGATTACCGGCCGATTTTCGGAAGGGCTCAGCCTATCCATTTTTGCTTTTTGGCGGCTCTGGCCCGGCCCTGGCCTCCAAGATATTTTTGGCGGCTAGGGCGGCTAGGAAAAAAAAATACGCCTAAAAATTTTCCTTGCGAAATTTTCATAAAAAGTTATAATCAAAATTTACGTTGATGGCCTTTAAGATTAAAGGCTTTGGCGTAAACATGGTGGTCTGGACCCGGTCTGGTTTGGTCCAAACAATGTCGGGACATAGCTCAGCCT
>JAITJP010000237.1 GCA_031278835.1 Deltaproteobacteria bacterium | reverse complement strand
CCGCGGACGAGGAATTGGTCATAGACGCTTTGGAAACGCCCCTGGGCCAGGCCGGCGATCCGGTGGAAAACCCGGAACGCATAATTTTATACACGCCCATGGAAAAAATGGAATCCTTCGTGCGGCCCATCGAGGACGAGACGGTCAGACCCTTGGCCATCGAGGCTTGGCGAAAAAAAGTGGCCCACGATTCGACTTTGCGAGCGGCCCAGGAATTTATCGATTCGGCCGAAAGTCTGCCTTGGGAAGAAATGATCGGCGATCTGCCGGCCCTGGTGGAAGTGGAAACCACCCAGCCTTTTTCCCGCATGCAGTTTTATTCGGCCGGGGCTTATTTGGCCGAAACCGAACCGGCCAGTTTGGCCGCCCAGTTTTTTAAGCTCTCGGTCAAGGGTGATTTGATTGAAAAGCCCATCAGGGTTGAGGGCTCCGGAAACGAGGGCTATTTGGTCTTGGCCGTAAGCGAAATCGAGGAGGCCGACCCCTCGCTATTGAGCGAAGGGGAGATCTACAATATGCAAAAAACGGCCACGGCCGGTTTGTCCAACTCGGCCTACGAGTGGTGGACCAATTATGGCCGGGTCACGGCCAAGGTCCAATTGCCCCCGGGTCTCCAGGCCATGATTGAAGGCCGCGATTTAATCTCGGTTGAGTGAGCGTCCTTCATTTGGCTTTTTTGGAAAAGAAAATTTGAGAAGACTTTTTTATGCCCAGGCCCGGGCCGTGGATAAAAGTCAAAAAAGGCTTTTGGTCTAACTTAGACCCCCGGTCTTGGGGCTGGGGTTAAACTTTCGGTGATTGCTCATGTTCGAAAAGTTATCTGACAGGCTGTCCGACGTTTTTAGGAAACTTAGCGGTCGATCTTCGGTTGGCGAAAGCGATCTTAAGGAATCCCTTCGGGCCGTGAGATTAGCCCTGCTTGAGGCTGACGTCAATTATAAAGTGGTTAAGGACTTTTTGATCGCCGTTAGCGACAAGGCCCTGGGCCGCGAGGTCTTGAAAAGCCTGACCCCCGGTCAGCAAGTCATAAACATCGTTTATGAAGAACTGACCGAAATGATGGGCAGCACTTTCGAGGAACTAACTTTCGCCGATAGCCCCCCTTGGCCGATCATGCTGGTGGGCCTCCAGGGTTCCGGTAAAACCACCACGGCCGGAAAACTAGCCCTTTATTTAAAGAAAAGGAACTATCGGCCCTTACTGGTCCCGGCCGACGTGGCTAGGCCGGCGGCCATCGAGCAATTGACCAAGCTGGGAAACGATCTGGAGGTGCCGGTTTTTCCCTCGACCACGGCCATGACCCCGACCCAGATTGCCCAAAAATCTCTGGTCACGGCCGGGGAGATCGGTTGCGACGTTATTTTAATCGACACGGCCGGGCGCCTTTCCATTGATCAGCAATTGATGGACGAGCTGGCCGCCATAAAACAGATCACCGTCAGTAAGGAGATCTTACTGGTGGCCGACGCCATGACCGGTCAGGAAGCCGTCAACATCGCCTCTCATTTCAATAAAAAACTGGGCCTGACCGGGGTCATTTTGACCAAAATGGAAGGCGACGCCCGGGGCGGGGCGGCCATGAGCATCCGGGCCATCACCGAGACCCCGATAAAATTCATCGGCGTGGGCGAAAAATCCGAGGCCTTGGAGCCCTTCCATCCCGACCGCATGGCTTCTTTGATTTTGGGCATGGGCGATGTCTTAAGCCTAATCGAAAAAGCCAAGGAACACATCAGCGAAGAAGAATCTCAAAGAGCCCTTAACCAACTACTCAAAGGGGCTTTCACCTTTGACGATTTTAAAAAACAACTAGTGGGCATAAAAAAGATGGGCGGGGTTACGGCCGTATTGAAGTCCTTTCCGGCCATAGGAAAATTGGGCATATTGAAAAAAAGTGAAGTTGACCCGGCCGAGCTTACCCATATCACGGCCATGATCGATTCCATGACCCTGAAAGAGCGTCGCTGCCAATACAAAATCATAAACGATTCCAGGCGTCTACGTATCGCCAAGGGCAGCGGCAAGACTAAAAATGACGTCGATAACCTCTTGAAAAATTTCGAACAAGTGCAAAATATGATTAAACAGACTTCCAAGGCCGGCGGGGTGACCGCCCTGATGCGTCAACTGACCTCGGGCAATTTCCAGGGCCTAGGTAATCTCCCCACTCGCAAGGGCAAGGGCAAGGGTAGACGTTTTTAACCAGATTTGATGATAGGGTTAAGGTTTTTAACCAGATTTGATGATAGGGTTAAGGTTTTTAAACCAGATTTGATGATTTTTTTTGGTAGGATTAATTTCTACCCCATGTTGGTAGCCCTGGGCTACCGAAAACCGCGGCTAGCTTTAGGCTAGCCGATATGACTAAGCCGTGGCTAGGCAAGAAAAATAGAAAAAATAGCCCCGGCCGATAGGAGCGAAAAAACAATGGCCCTCAAAGTCAGACTGGCCCGATTGGGCGCCAAGAAAAAACCTTTTTACCGTTTGGTCGTGGCCGATAGCGCCGCCAAGCGCGACGGACGTTTCCTGGCCATCGTGGGTTTTTACGATCCCCACAAAAATCCAGCCTTCATAGAGATAAAACAGGAACTGCTAAACTCCTGGATAGCCAAAGGGGCCAAGCCCACCGAGACCGTGGCCAGCTTACTGAAAAAGAAGCCCTCCTAAGGCCTGGCCAAAAAATCCCTGGTCGTTTACCATTAAGGGGCCGGGGCTAAAGTCAAAAGTTAAAAATAAAAAAAATAGTTCTTGGCTGGGTGAGATTTTTTATATGACCGGTCCGGCTGGCCATTTTTTTTTATTCCTGAGTAAAAACTTTAGTTTTCAATAGCCATTTTTTTTATGGATAGCCAAAATCTCATAACCTTAGGTCGAGTTTTAAGACCCCATGGGGTTCACGGGGCGGTCAAGGTGGCCTATTTTGGCCAAGACCCGGACAGCGCCTTAAAGGCACCCCGGCTGTGGCTAATACCCAGGGCCGAGGGTCAAGAGCCCATCGTCATTAAAGATTACAAGGGCAAGATCGTTCCCGGCGGCTTCATACTAAAACTTGGCGGTTACTCGACTCGGGAGGCGGCCGCCGAGCTTAGCGGCTCACAATTGGCCGTGGCCAGAGGCGATCTACCCGAACCCGAGGCTGACGAGTATTATCAGGCCGATCTGCTGAACTTGGAAGCCGTGACCACCGGGGGCCGAGTCTTGGGCCGGGTCAAAAGCCTGATGGATCAAGGGGAATTTTTGGTCCTGGTCATTCATGACCCAGAGGGCCGCGAAAGCCTGGTGCCCTTTTCCGAGGACTCGGTGCCCGAGGTTGACCTAAAGGCCGGTCGGCTAATCGTCTCTGAGCTTCCGGGGCTTTTGGATCAATGATTGAGTATGTGGTCCTGAGCCTTTTTCCCGATATTTTCGCTTCCTTTCTGGCCGAGTCTCTCTTGGCCAAGGCCATAAAAAAAGGCCTGCTCTCGGTTGACTTGGTCAACATCCGCGATTTTACCTTCGATCGCCATCGCACCGCCGACGATCGACCCTATGGGGGCGGCCCTGGCATGGTCCTTAAGGCCGAACCGGTGGCCTTGGCCCTGGAAGCGGTTTTGGCCAAAGCTGGGCCCAAACCCTTAATCGCCCACCTGAGCCCGTCCGGCCAAACCTTAAACCAAGCCCTGGTCCGAGAACTGGCCTCCCGAGAAAGAATCGTTTTAATCTGCGGCCGTTACGAGGGTCTCGATCAAAGGGTCATCAATCAATTTGTCGATCTGGAACTCTCCGTGGGCGATTACGTCTTAAACGGCGGCGAGGTTCCGGCCATGACCGTGATTGAAGCCACGGCCAGGCTGATACCGGGCTTTTTAGGTCACCCAGAGTCAAGCCGCGACGAGAGCCATGGCTACGGGCTTTTGGAGTACCCCCTGTACACCAGGCCCAGGATCTGGCGAGGGGCCCAGGTCCCGGAAATTCTCCTTTCCGGTAACCACGCCCAGATCGCCGCCTTCCGTTTGGCCGAGGCCGTGGCCAAGACCCGGCTGGTCAGACCCGAGCTTATGGCTAACCCCAATTTGGTGGATGAGGTGGCCCGGGCTTTGGGCCGGAGCGAAAAAAGCCCAAAGGCCAAACCGGCTAAGGATTAGCCAAGAATTTTATTTTTTTGAGAGTTAAGCCCATGGCCGAGAAAGAAATTAACGGCAAGACCTATCCCGTGGACCAGGAAGGTTTTCTTTTGGATAGCCGCCGCTGGGACCAGGACTGGGTCCAGGCCATTCAAGAGGAAGAAGAAATCGAGGAAATCACCGAGGATCATTTGGCCGTCTTGGAGGCCCTGAGAAAGTATATGGCCGAGCACGGCTGGCCGCCCCGGGTCCGGGACATGACCCAGGTGACCGGCTTTAAGATGAAATACATTTACGAGTTGTTTCCCTCGGGTCCGGGTAAGGGGGCTTGCAAGATGGCCGGCTTACCCAAGCCCGAGGGTTGCGTTTAAAGGTAAAAAAACCAACCGCCGGCGAGCGGTTGGTTTTTTTTAGGGGGGAGGAGACCCAGATGAGTCCTAGCTTATTGCTTAAACCCTACGAACTACGAAGATACCTTCGCTCCTTTGAGCGGGACATGGGCAAGTTTTTGCCAGGCTATAGGTTTTCCCTGGGGCCCTTTCCCGAGGATTGGGCCCAAAAAACCGCCCAGTTGCGTTTTCGGGGCCAGCTGGTGGGCGTGGCTTCCCTGGCCTTAAACCAGGCTAGTCAAGAAGCCCCGGAGGCCTTGTTGGCCCTCTGGCCGCTTTTGGCCGAAACCACCTTGGAAAAAATAGTTTTAAAAAAAGCTTTGGTCATTGATCCCTTGACCGGACTTTACAATATTGGCTATTTTAAATCAAAACTCTATAAACTCTTAAACTCCCTTATGACCGGGCCCAGGGCCCATGGGCTTTGGGAGGGTTCCGAATCGCCGGCCTTGGTCTTGGCCATTACCGAGATTGGCGGCAATCGCCGTTTAACCAAAAAAGAATTTATTCGTTTGGCCAGGATTTTAAAAGCCGTCCCGGATTCCATTTGTTTGGCTAGGTTGGGCGACAGAAGGCTGGGTTTTGTTTTTTTGTCCGGTCCCCTGGAAGCCCAAAACCGCTTGGACCAAGCCAGAAACAACGCCTTGGCCCATGATTTAAGCGGGCCTTATTTTTCCGGTTACGCCTTATATCCGCAAGATCTGGCCTTGGACGCCTTGGCCCCTTTCGTCAAGACCCAGCTGGCCGTGGAATCCTTGATGGCCAAAGCCGAAACGGCTTTGCATTTCGCCTACGGAAAGCCCATCCCGGCCCCGGTCATTGGTTTTGGACAATTGATCAACGGCCATGGCTTGATTACCCAAATTTTGCCCCAAAACCGGGTGGTCATTAACCTGGGCGACAACATGGGGGCCATGCCCGGGCAGGTTTTTTCGGTTCTCTCCTTTACCGGGGAGCCCAAAGGCGAGATCACCGTTTTTGAAACCGGGGAAGGCTATTCCTTGGCCCACGCCCCCCAGAGCAAAGCCGGCCGTTTGGCCGCCGGCGACAAGCTGGCTTTTTCCCGCATCGATTGGTCCGGTCACCCCTCTAACATGGGCTCCGAGACCAGCCAAAAAGCTTTGGAAATAGAAAAGTTTGAAAAAAAGCTTCTTAACCTGGCCTCAACCCAAAGGCCCTTGGTTTTGGCCTTGGCCCGCCTGGACGATCATGAAAGACTCTTGGCCATGGCCGGGGAGGAAGAAGTCGATAACCGTTTGGCCCTAGTGCGCTTGGAAGTCATGAACGGAAGCCAAAATCCGCCCAGCCTGTTGGTGCCCTACGGACCGGCCACCATGGCCATGGTTTGGACCGATCTAGAACAGCAAAGCCTCAAAATCGAGGCTGAAAATTTGGTCAAGCGACTAAAAACCACGGCCCCGCTGTCTTTGGCTCTGGTGCCCTGGCCCAATCCGGTTTTGAAGGCCGAGGATTTATTGCCCATGGCCCAAAAAACCTTAATCGAGGCGGCCATGGTCGGGCCGACCGAGGTGACTTTTTTTGGCCCCAGGACCTTGAACATTTCTGGGGATCACTATTTCGACAAAGGGGAACTGGAAAGGGCCGTTGAGGAATATCAAAAAGGCCTGATCCTCGATCCCGGTCAGTTAAATCTCTTAAACAGCCTGGGCGTTTGCCAGGGTCAGTTGGGCCATCACAAAGAAGCCATCGCCGTCTTTAACGAGGTTTTAAGCTTGGCTCCGGACAATTTAATGGCTCACTTTAACAAGGCCTGCTCTCTGACCTATACCGGCCTTTTGGAAGAAGCCGAACTGGCCTTTTTGGAGGCCATGAAAATCGACCCGGACAATTTCGAGGTGCTTTTTCATTTGGGCAAAACGGCCCTGCGCTTGGGGCATCTGGATCAAGCTCTACCGAGCCTTAACAAAGCCGCCGAATTAAAGACCCATCGGGGCGAGGTCTATCGCCATCTGGGCCAGGCCCGGCTCCTGGCCAATGAGGTCAAAGGGGCCATGGAGGCCTTTAAAAAAGCCGTCAAACACAACCCCGACGACGCCGACAGTTTATCGGGCCTGGGCCTTTTGTATCTGCAATTGAATAACGACCAGGAAGTGGCCTTGTCGCTTTTTACCAGGGCCGTGGAGCTCGATCCCACCAACAATCTTTTTCGCCTGCTTTTGGGCCGTTTGAAATACGCCATGGGCGATTACAAAACAGCCGAACACCACCTCAAGGCCGCCCTCGATTATGGCTGCCGCACCGAGGAAGTCCAAAACATACTTAAGGTTTTGCGCTCCGGTAAAGAAGCCAGCGCCGAGGCCCCGGCCTAAACAAAAAACCCCAATAAAAAAGGCCGCCGGACTTGCTTCCGGCGGCCTTTTTTTGTTTTTTTATTCCTTGGTAAAGAGCTGGGTGGACAGGTAACGCTCCCCGGTGTCGGGCAGGATGACCAAGACGGTTTTGCCCTTGTTTTCGGGCTTTTGGGCCAGTTCCGTGGCGGCGTGCAGGGCCGCTCCCGAGGAGATGCCCACCAAGAGGCCTTCCAGGGTGCCGACGTCGCGGGCGGCGGTAAAGGCGTCCGGGGTCTTGACCCGGTAGATTAGGTCGACCACGGCCGGGTTATAGACCTGGGGCACGAAGCCGGCCCCGATGCCCTGGATCTGGTGGGGTCCGGGCTTTTCGCCGGAAAGAACCGAGCTGTCGAAGGGTTCCACGGCCACGACGTAGAGCTTGGGATTGACTTTCTTAATCTCCTCGCCCACCCCAGTGATGGTGCCGCCGGTACCGACCCCGCCCACGATGATGTCCACCTTGCCGCCGGTATCCTCTAGGATCTCCTTGGCCGTGGTGGTGCGGTGGATCTCCGGGTTGGCCGGGTTATTGAACTGCTGAGGCACGAAGGAGTTTTCGATCTGGCCGTGGAGTTCCTCGGCTTGGCGGATGGCTCCTTTCATGCCTTCGGAACCCGGGGTGAGTTTAAGCTCGGCGCCCAGGGCGTAAAGGAGCTTACGGCGCTCCAAGCTCATGGTCTCGGGCATGACCAAGATGATTTTATAACCCTTGGCCGCGGCCACGAAGGCCAGACCAATGCCGGTATTGCCGCTGGTGGGCTCGATGATGGTGGTGTCCTTGTTGATCTGGCCCTTTTTTTCAGCGTCCTCGATCATGGCCAGGGCGATACGGTCTTTGACGCTGCCCAGGGGGTTGAAATACTCAAGTTTGGCCAAGAGATCGGCCACCAGGCCCTTTTCCTGGCCGTAACGGTTAAGTCTCAAAAGCGGGGTCTGGCCGATCAGGTCGGTTAAACTTTCAGCGATCTTGGTCACGATGCACCTCTAAATTTTTTAAATTATGGCGCCTTTGAGGCGTCAAAAATAGATTCATGTCGTCAAAGACGCCATGTTATGTGATTTTTTTGTTGGTTTGACAAAAAAAACCAAAAAAAAGAAAAAAACAAAAAAAAAGCCAAGGGCACCTTTCGGTACGCTTGGCCTTCAGCTCTTAACTGATTGGCCACCATGGAAAACTTAGCCATGGAGGCGTAAAACTTTATCCGTCAACCTTTGACCGGTCGGGCGAAAAAAAATCTCGTAACGCCGCAATTATATATACCAATTGAAAGCCATGTCAACCTTTTTTTTTCAGCGGATTTTTGTTAAAGTGAAAAACCATTTTGGCGCCTCGCAAGTAAGGCTTTTTCCTACTGTTTTCTCGTGCCGTTGTCAAAGGCGCCCCGGGCCCCCAGAGCCCAGGGCCGCCGCTGGCCACTGTGGCGGCTTTTGGCCACTAATTATCAAAAGGCCTTAAAGCATAAGGCCAAAAATCGTCCCGAATTTTTTCCCAAACTAGGTCTCATTTCTCCTTTTCCATGGGCCCGGGCCCGGGTCCGGAGCCATGGCTATGATTGGCCTTTTGAATTAGGATAGTTTCATGAAATTAGCCTCCATCTGCGTTCACGGGGCCAAGGATAAAAATAACCAAACCGGCTC
>JAITJP010000043.1 GCA_031278835.1 Deltaproteobacteria bacterium | reverse complement strand
TTAGGGAAGCCTAAATCAGGGATCCTAATAAGCTTGCCGTTTTGGGCGCCTTCCGGAACCCTGACGATCTTGGTTTCGCCGGAAACAGTGGGCACTTCGATTTCACCGCCCAGGGCGGCCAAGGCCATGTTTATTTTGATGTCGTAAAGGACGTGGTTACGTTCCCGGCCAAAATGCTCGTGGGGCTTAACGTGGATTTCAACGTAGAGATCGCCCGGAGGGCCTCCCATTTCGCCGGCCGCGCCTTCGCCCCTGATCCTGATGCGGCCCCCCGATGAGATCCCGGCGGGAATCGGCACCATGACCTCGCGGTGGCGGTTGACCCGGCCTTGGCCGTTACATTCAGGGCAGGGATCGTAGGCGTATTCACCCGTGCCCCGGCACTGGGGGCAGGTGCTGGCCATGCGGATAAAACCCATGCCCTGGAAGATCTGGCCTTTGCCATCGCATTTGGGGCAGGTATGAACACTCTTGGAAGCCGAGCCCGTGCCATCGCAAGCCTCGCAAGTTTCCACCCTGGGCACCCGGAGCTTGGTGGAGCAGCCGTTGTAAGCGTCCACGTAATCGATGGTCACTTCTATGCCCAGATCTCGGCCCCTTTTGGGCCCGCGAGAGGAGCTCCCAAAAAAATCCCCAAAGACATCGCCAAAAGCCGACAAAATATCGCTGTAGGCTGAAAAACCCTGAAAACCGGTTTGGTTGAGGCCATCATGTCCATACTGGTCGTAAAGCTGTCGCTTTTCGGAGTCGCTTAAGACTTCGTAAGCCTCGGCGGCTTCCTTAAAACGTTCTTCGGCCTCCGCGTCACCAGGATTGCGGTCCGGGTGAAATTTCAAGGCCAAGTTACGGTAAGCTTTTTTGATCGAAGCCGGATCTGAGTCGCGGCCAACGCCCAAGACGTCATAGTAGTCAGGTTTTTTACTCATTTGAGACAATACTTCCAAAAAAATGAAAAAAGCCCAGGCTTATTTTAAAAGCCAGGGGAAGGGCAATCGGTCAGAACCGATTGAAACTGATGAAGTTTTAAGGATTTTCGTTGAGAATGTTTCTAGCCGAATTTTCATAGGAAACGAGGCCCAGCTGGGCGGCTTTGTCGGCCAAAGCCTTAAGCTCGTCGCGGTTTGGTTCGGCCGTTTGTAACTTGGTTACCGACTGATACAGAAAAAAATTGCCTTCTTCGATGGCGGTGGATTTTATGAGCTTTAAGCCCTCGGCGTCTTGGGCTTTGGCCATAAACTCGACCGCTTCGACAAACATTTTGGCGGCCATCAGCTCCCGGCCCGCGGCCAAATAATCCCTTTTTGTGGCCTTGGGGTTTTGAATCAGTTTTTGTCGCGGTTTCCACTTAATCGCGGATTTGGGCATAAAAATAGGTCTCGGCCAAAAAAGCCAAAAATTGGGCCAATGTCATGATTGGTGGGCAAAAACCCTTTATCCAGGGGAAGAAAAAAGCCGTTTCGAGAGTTTAAGTAACGGCCAGGTACTTTTTCACGGCCAGTGGTTGAGAATTTTTATAGGCCTAAATCAAGCCCTGCCCGTCAGGTTAGGCCAAATATGCGAGAAAATTAAGATCCCAGGCTGGAAGATTTCTTCTAGCCAACCGCCCTGGGAGGCGAGAACTTAATCGGCGCCTGCGATTTACGGGCAATGGGCCAACCTTAAGGTAACTTGACCGAATACGGGTGGGCCCACCGTGTTAAAAAATAATCACTTGTTTTATTTTGTCAAGTATTTTTTTAGTCCAGGAAAATTTTTTTTCGCTAAAGCCAAGAAACCCTCTCTTGGCTTTAAGGCTATTTATTGTATTTTGAACTGATTTTTCCTACCAGATTCTATTACTTTTATAATCCTTTTCGATTAATTTTAACTTTTTGGTTTTAAAAAAAATCTGGCCAAAAGGGCTTTTTTTTCTTCTTGAAAACGAGAAAAGCCCTGGGCTGGATCGGCCAAATGGCTCCCGACCCCTCGAAAAACGACCAAGCCCGTGGCGGTTTTTTCTTTTTCAATTTTTTAATTTTTTCTGGCCCCAAAGAAAAAAATCCTTATCGCCCCCATGTTTTACAGGATAGCCATGATTATTTGAGGCTGACGCTTGAGCCAAATGGCAAAAAAAAAGTATGACCAAAGGTCAGCCCCATGGCCGGCCGCGATTTTTATGCCCAACGGCCTCCATGAATGTGCTATAATATTTAATTCTACTTTCGCTAGAGCGATTGGTTACGACCATCTGACCAGTCGTCTAGGGTTTAGTCAAGCTCAAGACCGCGGGAGTTCATTTTTTGACATGCCGGGAGCCTGTAAGTCTTAATTTTTGACTGGGTAGTTGGCCAGGTTTATTTTCCCGGCCCGCCTTTGATTTGTCTCTTTGGCCTTAAGGCTTTTTTATTTTTTTAAAGCCTTATTTGGGGCGGATATGGTGAGGCTTCTCGCTATGGCCAAGCCCCGAGAGCTTTTTTTTTAACCCTAGGCTTGGGTTAGGGCGGTTTTAACTTCCCTTAGTTCCCGGCTTAAAATACTTTCCAAAGCAAGATGAAAACCTATGACTAAAATTCAGGGAGATTGTAACCCAGAACTTGAATTGCGTTTTAAAAGGGTGGCCAAGGACCCGAATTGGCCACTACCGGAATATGGATCGGCCGAGGCCTCAGGCATGGATCTACGGGCCGACCTGGACGAACCGGTCTCCTTGGCTCCGGGTGAGATTAAACTCATTCCAAGCGGCTGGTCCATCGCCGTTCCCAAGGGCTATGAAGCCCAAGTTAGGCCCAGAAGCGGTTTGGCCCTTCGTCAAGGCCTGACCATAATAAACACGCCTGGGACCATAGACAGCGATTACCGGGGCGAGATGGGCTTGGCCATGATTAATTTGGGAAAAAATGAGGTGGTCATAAATCGAGGCGACCGTTTGGCCCAGCTTATCATAAACAAGGTCGAAAGGCCCAAGCTGGTATTAATCGAAGAGCTTGACCAAACCGCCAGGGGTAGCGGCGGCTTTGGTTCGACAGGGGTCGGTTAATGCGTTTTTGCCTTTTAGCCAGCGGCAGTAAGGGAAACTCGATTTGGATAGAGCGAGAGGGTAGGGCCCTGGTCATAGACAATGGCCTTTCCTGCGTTGAATTTTTTAAGAGAGCCAACCAGGCGGGCTTGGTCACTTCCAAAATTAAAGACATTGTGGTCAGCCATGAGCATACTGACCACATCGGCGGCGTCGGCCCCTTGGCTAGAAAACTAAACTTAACCGTCCACATGACCAGGCTGGCCGCTTTATCCCAGGCCACTCGCTTAGGAGTGGTGCGTTTAAAAACCTTTGAGACCGGCCAGACCCTGGATTTTGGCCCCATCTCCCTTCAAACCATGACCGGTTCCCACGACACCGTCGATCCCATCGCCTTTGTCGTTAAGACTAATTCCAAGTCCTTGGGCCTGGCCACCGATCTGGGGGTGATGACCAATCTCATTCATCAAAACTTGCGCAATCTCGACGCCTTAATCTTGGAGTTTAACCACGATTTAAACATGCTCTTGGATGGGCCCTATCCGTTTTTTCTAAAACAACGCGTCCGCAGCCGCCTCGGTCACTTGTCAAACGAAGAAGCGGCCTTGGCTCTCAAAACACTCACCCACCCTGGCTTAAAGGAACTGGTTTTGGCCCACATCTCCCAAACCAACAATACCCCCGAATTGGCCCGTCTGGCCGCCGAATCGGTCCTGGCCGACCAGGCCCACCGCCCCAACCTAACCGTGGCCAGTCAATTCTCCCCCACGGCCGTAATCGAGCTCTAGGCTTTGGAGTTTGACTGGGTAAAGGGAGTTTTGAGGGCCTAGGTTTTGAACTTGGTTGGTAATTAGGAAATATGATGGGCTGAGTTTAGAATTTATGTTTGTAAAATGTAATTTAATGGTCTTAGTTTTAAATTTAAGTTTATAATAAGTAATTTAAGATTTTTAGTTTAAATTTTAAGTTGGGAAAGAGTAATTTAAGGTTCTAAGTTTAGATTTTAAGTTGGGAAAGAGTAATTTAATGTTCTAAGTTTAGATTTTAAGAAGCTAAATATTATTTTAAAATTATAAATTTAGAGTTTAAGTTTTTAAATACTTTTTTTAGATTTATAGATTTAGATCTTAGGTGTTAAAATAAAATTTATAGATCTTTAATTTGTGCTTTAATTTTCTAAAAATTATTTTATAATCTTTAATTTAGATTTTAGGTGTTAAAATAGTATTTTAAGACACTGTGTCTAGATCTTAAGTTGTTAAAAGATATTTAGTTAACCTAGTTTAGAATTCAAGTTGATAAACGGTAATTTGAGAACCTG
>JAITJP010000010.1 GCA_031278835.1 Deltaproteobacteria bacterium | reverse complement strand
ACCAAAACCGAGACCAAAGTTGAGCTAATCTCCTGGCCCGACTCGGCCCTAAGCAGATCCAAAGCCTCCTTAAGCTCCGCCCCGGCCCGGTCTTGCTCGGCCAGTTCCACCAAAACCGCCCAAGCGTCGGCCGGATCGGGAAAAAACTCCCGGGCCCGCTCCAAGACCTCCTGCCCGTCCTGGGCCGCCTTAAGCCTCTTGGCCAAGGCGCTGACCTGGTCCTTTTGCTCATTGGTAAAAATCAGCTCTTGGTAGAGCTTGACCTGCTCGATTAGCCTGGACTCAATGGTGGTCTTTTCCTTTCGTTCCTTAAGATCGAGCTCCTCGGTGTTGTCAACGGAAAAAGTCAATTCCTCGGCCGCGTCGGCCAAAAGGGCCATCGGGTTATCGGCCACGCTGACCTTAAGTCCGGCCAAGGCCCCCTGGCCGGGGGCCTGGTCGGCCCCAGCGCTTGTAAGATTATCCTTGACCAGGGCGGCCGACGGGTCGTTTATGGTGATGCCACTCATTTAAGGTCTCCTTCCCGCTTAGCCTAAAAATTTTCAATTTTTTGTTAGTTTTGTTAGTTTAGTTAGTTTTGTTATTTTTATTAGTTTTGTTCTTCGGCCAGAAGGGGCCGGCTATATTCCTCCAGTTCCAAGCCCTCCTGGCGCTCGCTTTCCTTGGCCGCCTCGGCCAACCAAAGCTCTCTATGGCTTTCCAGTTTTTCCTTGGCCCGGCGCCGGGCCACCAGTTCCTCCCGAGCCGCCACCAGCTGGTCTCTTTTTTCCTGGGTGACTTTTTGGGCTTGTAGGACTTTTTCCACAAAGTCGGCTTCCCGCAAAGCCAAATCGCTTAGGCCTTCCCTAAAGCCGGTTAGCCCTTGGCTATCGGTTGGCCGGCCCAGTAAGCCGCTCCAGCGGCGCTCGGTTTCCTCAATCACATATTGCCGCCACTTGTCCAGGGCCTTTTGGGCCCGCTCTTCCTGGGCCAGGGCTTGTTTGAGGGCCTCCTCGGCCGCCAGGAGGGCTTTTTTGGCCCCCTCCTCGCGCAGCTCCCGAATGGAAATCAGGGCGGCCAGGGGGTAAGCGCTCACGAGAGGACCTTTTCCATCTGGGCCAGGGTTTCTTCGAAAGAGCTTCTCTCTTCGAGGCCTTGCCGTAAAAATTCATTGACCGGGCCTATTTTGGCCAAAGCCAAATCGCCCTCCGGGTCGCTGCCCTTACGATATTCGCCAATTTGTACCAAAAGCTCTATTTCAGAGTACTTAGCCAAAATTCGGCGCGTTTTTTGAGCCAATTCACGATGTTTGGGCGTGGTTATGGCCCCCATAACCCGACTAACGCTGGCCAAAACGTCAATGGCCGGGTAATGATTGGCCGAGGCCAGTTTTCGCGACAAAACGATGTGGCCGTCCAAAATGGACCTGGTTTCGTCGGCAATGGGTTCGGTCATGTCATCGCCCTCGACTAAAACCGTATACAGGGCGGTAATGGAGCCCTTGTCCGAGTTGCCGGCCCGCTCCATGAGCTTGGGCAGGGTGGAAAAAACCGAGGGCGGAAAACCCCTTCGGGTGGGCGGTTCTCCCGAGGCCAGGCCGATTTCCCGTAAAGCCCGGCCAAAGCGGGTCACCGAGTCCATTAAAAGCAAGACCTTGCGGCCATGATCCCTAAAATACTCGGCCACGGCCGTGGCCGTGTAAGCGGCCTTAAGCCTTTCCATGGCCGAACGATCCGAGGTCGAGACCACCAATACGGCCTTGGCCCGGCCCTCGGGCCCCAGATCCCTTTCGATAAACTCCCTGACCTCACGGCCCCTTTCACCGATTAGGGCCAAAACGCAGACCTCGGCGGCCGAGCCCTTGATGATACTGGAAAGCAGGGTACTTTTGCCCCCACCGGCCGCGGCAAAGATGCCCAATCTCTGGCCCTCCCCGCAAGTGATCAGGCCGTCCAGGGCCCGTAAGCCCAGGGCTAGGGGCTGATCGATTAAGCGCCTTTTCATGGGATCGGGCGGATCGGCGTAAACCGGGTAACTCTCCATGGTGCCCAAGGGCGGCCCGCCATCGGCCGGCTCGCCCAATCCGTTTAAAACCCGGCCCAAAAGGGCCTCGCCCACCGGCACCGAGTGGATCTTGCCGGTGGGGGTAACCTCGGTTTCCGGCGAAATACCTTGGAGCTCGCCCAAAGGCGTCAACAGGGCCGAGTCTTTCAAAAAACCGACCACCTCGGCCTTAAGCGACCAGCCGTCCCAGGGATTTTTTAACAAACAAATCTCCCCGACCTTGACCCCGGGGGCCACGGCCCTAATGATGGTGCCGACGACCTGCTCGACTCGGCCCCTAACCTCGATGGTGGTGACCTCCCTTACGGCGTGGGAGAGAAGTTTTCCAACGTATTCAAGCGCCATCAATCCTACCTTTGAAAAAACCCCCTAAAAAAAACAAGTTTTTTTTCTAACTTAAAAGCCCTGGCCGGAATCCCTGGAGCCTATGGAGTTTTTTAAAGCGGCCGAGAGATTTTTTAACTGGGTAGCCACGCTGGCCTCGACCACGCCCAGATCGCTTTCCAAAACGCAGTCGCCCTTGTTAAGCCGCCCGTCGCCCCGAACCTCCAAAAAGGAGGCCCAACTCTCCGAGGTGCCCACCAAAGCCGTCCTAACGGCCGACTCGTCCTCGGGGGAGACCCGAACCAAGATCTTGCGGTCGTCTCTCATGGTCCTTAGGGCCTTTTTGACCAAGCCCACCACCACCTGGTCTGAGGGCAGATCGCCAATAATCTTGCGAACGGCCTCCTCGACGATGTTGGCCAAATCGCCTTCAAACTTTTCCAAGTACTCGACTGAGGCCATGACCGTGTCCATGATTTTGAGGGTATATTCGTCCCGGCCGGCCTCCAGGCCGTCTTGGTAACCCTCATCGGAGCGTTTTTTCCGTTCTTGCTCGGCCTTTTTGGCCAATTCTTGCCCTTGGGCCACGATTTTTTCCCGCAGCTCCAGAGCCTCCAAAAACAAGTTGGCCTGGGGGGCTTTGACCAGTTTAACCCCCGGCAAGATGGCCGGGGCTTGGCCGTTTAAGAAAAACAGGGCCGCCATGAGGGGGCCACCTCCGTTAACAGTAAATGTTTTAGCCTGGCGAAAGTTCTTTCGGCCAGACTCTGGGACCAATCGCTCCCAAAGTCAGGCTCGGCCATTAGCCGGTGGCCAAGCCTGGCGGCCAAGGGGGCCGGCAAGGGGCTCCAAGCCAGGTTAATGGCCCTAAGGCCGGTTAGCCGCAAGCCGGGCCGATCATTAGGAAGCCAAGCCTTCTGGCGATAAAAATCGCCCAAATCGCCTAGCCAAAAGCGGCCCCGCTCAATAGCCCAGTCCAGTAAGTCCGGACCCAGATTAGCCTTTAAGGCCCGGACCGTTTTGGCCTCCACGACCTGGGCCAAAACTTGGCCCCAGACGGCCGCCCCAAACCTAAGGGCCAGTTGGTCAAAGTCGGCCTCATTTAAAAGGGCCAGCCTAAGGGGTTCTGGGCCAAAGTCCCAAAAATCCTCCGGGCCCGGAGGGCTGGGAAAAAAGCGCCTCAGGCTGGGCTTTTTTCTAAGTTCAGCCTCGATAAAGGCCTGGAGGCGGCCTTCTTGGTCCTGGACCTGGCCGCTTGTGCGGTCAGGCTGGGCCCAATCGATTTTAAGCCGAGCCGGGGCCTGGCAGGGCTCATTAAAGGCCACCAGGGCGGCCATTAAGGCCGGGTTTTTGACCAGCTCTCGAAAAAAATTATTCATGGTTTAGCCGAGCGGCTCGGCCCGGCCGCGGCGGCGCTTTAAAAGCAGCCGGGTCACTAAAAAGCCGGCGGCCAGGACCAGTAAAACCAGGCCAAGCGCTCGGGGCCAGCTCAAAAGGCCGGGCTTGGACACGGTTGGCAAGATGACCTCGATTCTGACCGGCACCAGCATGATGGAAACGCCGTTTTCCAGTAAGCCCGGAACGCTTTTGGCGCTAATTTCCTTGATCTTTGGGCTTAGGTTAGCCACCGGGGATTCTGGCAGATGCCTGATGACCACGGCCACGGTGGCCGGGCTGGAGAGGCTGCCGCTTTGGTCCCGGGTGGCCAAGACCACGTGGACCCTGGCCGTCAAGACGCCGTCGATCCTGGAAAAAGTTTCCGAGAGCTCCTGGGCCAAGGCGTAAGAAAGACGGGCCGGTTCTTCGGTCTGGGTGGAGATCATGCCTTGACCGGAAAAAACCGTGCCCATGCTTTCGTGCTTGGTCCGGGGAAAGCCGTTGGTGGTCAAGAGTTCCAGGGCCACGGCCATCTGAGCCTGGTCCACGGTCAGGGAAAAGCCGGACTTACCCTTATCGACCTTGGCCGCCTCAAAATCCTGGGAGAGCAAAAGGACCAACATGGCGTTGGCCTCTTGCTCGGTCAGGCCAGAATAAAGCTCGCTTTGACAAGCCGTCAAACAAAAAGCCATAAACCAGGCGGCCAAGATAAGGACCACTTTTAGCCAAGGAGTTTTCCGGGCAAGGCGGCTCAGGACTAGGTTGGGCTGAAAGGGCATGGGGCTCATTGACCGGTCAGTAAGAACCTAGCCAGTTCGGCCGAAGCCCCGGTGCCTTTGGCCACCTCGACCAAAATGGGTTCGGCCTCGTCTTGCCGCCCGGACAGGGCCAAGTTTAGGCCCAACAGGGCCAAGGCCTCGGGGTGATCGGGCTTTTTGGTCAAAACTTCCCTAATGGTGGTTTCGGCCCTATCGAACTGATTGGTGACCAAATCGATAAAAGCCATGCCCAGCTTGGCCGGAATCAGTTCCGGCGAGGCCTGCAACAGGCCTTGGAACAAACTAAGGGCCCCGGTCATTTGCCCGCTGTGGGCGCCAAAAAGGCCTATCTCAACCAGCTTGGGCACGGGCGGCCATTCGCCTAGTTTGGCCGGATTTTTGGCTAAGTCTTTCAAATCGGACACTTGGAAACCTCCATGGGGCTAAGCCCCCCTCGTAATTTCGGGAAATGATTCATAGGGGCCGCCCTACCTGGGAGCCCAAAAAAACAAACATCCCGCCTGAGTAATCAATTAACCAAGCCCAGGGCGACCAAACTCTAAACGAGTTTAAGCCAACCCGGGGCCAGGGCAAAAAAACTGCCAACCAAAGCCAACTGGCCCCAAAGCCGATTGGCTTTGGCCCGGGCCCGGGCCAGGCCTTTAGGCCTTTTTGGCTATTTAACTATTTTTTCTTATCAACTATGTCCAAGGCGGCCTCGGTGGCCGTTTTTAGCCCCTTGTAGACGGGAAACTCGTCCACGGGCAGTCCTTTGTCAATGACCACTCTTAATTTGGAGTCCAGTTCCGAGACTTCCTCTCTTAAGGCCTTGGTTTGGGCCGGTTCCTCGGAGCTTAAGGCATCCCAAGGTGACTTTTCCGCTTCACTCATTTTTAGACCTCCAAGTCTAAATAATACTGGTTAATACGAGGGGCGCCCGGCAAGGAAAAATAAAAATTTATTTTTTTCCAGGCTAAGTCGCCAATCAAAAATGCTTAAATAATGGTCAAACAATAGGGCCGGGCCTTTTTATTCTTGGCCCAAAACCACCACCAGGGCTTCTTCTCCCCGGGCCAGGGTCAGGGTTCTGGCCTCAATGGTGGTGATAACCCAGCCGCCCGGCAGGGTGCTGCCCTCAAAAAGTTTTTGGCCGTCCCGGGTACTGACAAACCTCATCGGGCTCAGGGTCACCCCGACCACGTCCAAAAACGAGGCCGGATCGTTGGGGTTTTCGGGTTCGGCCAGGGCCACCACCGGGTTAGCCGCCTCGGGCCCGGGGGCCAGACTGACCAGGGCCTCAGGGCCGCCGGCTTGGATGACCGGAGCGGCTTCCTCCAGGGCCGGGGCCCCCTGGGGGCTTAAGGTCGAAAGGCTGTAAACCACCGGAACGCCGACCCGACCGGCGATTTTGTTAAAGGTCTGGGCCAAAAGCCGGCCCTGTTCAAAACCGGGCCCCACGGCCAGTTCCAAAAAACCCTCCCGAAAGGTGACCTGGATATCGGCCAGGCCGGCCGCCACCAGTTCTTGAAGCAAAATAGGTTCCAAAACCTCTCGGTGAACCACGCTCTTGACCGGTTCCAAGGCCGGAACGTCTTTGGCCAAGTCCTCAAAAACCTTGTCCTCAACGCCCTGATTTAACATATAAGCGGTGACCGTGGGCCGCCCTTGGTTGTCAAAGAAAAGCGCTGGATAAAATCCGTATGAATTTAGGGCTTGACGGGCCGCCTCCAAGAGATCCTTTTTGACCGAAATCCTCAAAAACACCGTAGTGGGGCGGCCTTTGACCAGTTCCACCAAACGGCTTAATTCCGCGTCGCTTTCCAGCTCACCGTAGGCCTCTAGGCCGCTGCCTTGTCTGACCACCTCCAGAGCTTCAAAACCATTACTTTGAAGTAAGGTTCGCTGATTACTTAACTCCTCGGCCATTTTATCCTTTCTGGCCGGGCCAAAAACCAACAATAGTAAAGCCGCCACCACCAAAACCAGGCCCAGTAAGCCCAACCTCGATTTTTCCCTGGGCTTTTTTCCAATTTTTAGATTTTCCCCAGAGCCCTCCGGACCCTCAGCCTGGCTTGATTCCATGGGCCCCACCTCGGGCTCGGCTGGCTGGCCCCCTGGCTCTGGGCCGGCCTCAGCCCGACCAGCCGGGCCGCTCTCGGCCGAGAGCTCAGCCAAGCTCTCGGCCCTTTCCGGGGCCAAGGAGCGGGCGTAGGCCAAGGGCACCAGTTGGGTTCCTTGGAAATCGCTCTCAGAGGTTCCGTAAACCAGGGCCGAAAAACCCAGGGAAATAACTTGCCCCGGCTTGACCGTCCGACCTTGAGCCTCCAAGACTTCCCCGTCCAGGCGGGTTTGGCCCTCCAAGGGCTTGGCCAAAACAATAAAGGCCCCCGGGCCGTCTGGAGCGATGTCCAGTTCCAAATGTTTCGGCCGAAGACTTCGATCGCGCAAGATCAGATCTGACTCGTCTCCGGAACCGATGATGGTCTTGCCCACCCCCAGGGCTATCGAGGCGCCCAAGTTGGGTCCGGCCATGACCCTCCATTCAAGGCTTTGGGTCATAAGCCGGCGCAGCCGCCCTTGGGTTTTGGCACCCTGGGTTCATAGTCGGTTTGGGTGGGGCTCCGGGCGAAACTCTCGTCATCAAGATGGGAGGGCAATTGTTGAATATCGCCGAGCCTGATGATTCTGGGGGTAATTAAGACCATGCGCTCCATTTGCTCATTTGATTTGGAGGTAGACTTAAAAAGTCTGCCCAAAAGCGGTATTTTTCTTAGAAACGGGGCCCCCGCTTCAGTGTTTTGTTTACTTTCAAAGTAATAGCCCCCAATAAGTAAACTTTGTCCGTTTTGGATGAGAGCTTGGGTAGTGATTCTGGTTTGTTTGACCGGCGGGATGGCCATGCTGGCGGTCATGGAACTCCCGGCCTCGGAATCCTGACTATCCTGGACAGTGACGTTTAGGCGGATCGAAGAAGCTTCGCCTTGACGTCCTTCCACGATGTGAGGAGTGACTCGCAAAATGGTTCCAGCGTCCACCCGAAAAAGATCCACGGTTTGGTAGCCGGCCACCTCGATGTAGTAGGTGGTGGTGTTTTCCAAGGTGGCTTCTTGGTTATCCATGGTCAAGACCGAGGGCCGACCCAACAAACGGGCCTCGCCTTCCTGTTCCAGGGCCTGGATCCTGGCCACGAAAAAATTGGGCCCCTGGGTGTAGACCGTGGAAAGGGTGGCCCCCTGCCCGGCCGGCTGACCGGGAACCGGCAAAGTGTCAAAGGGCGTGGAGTCGGTTGACATGTCCAGGCCCACGGAAACATCCCCGGGCGTGGCCAGGCCTTGCCAATTGACCCCCAAATCTCGCCTAAAATTAGTATTGACGTCCACGATGGCGGCGTGGATCTCCACCAAATGAACTTCCCGGTCCAAATCCCTTATGACCGATTCGTAATAAGGCATGCGATCCGAGTAGTCATAGACAAAAACGGCGTTAATCCTGGGCTCGGCCATAACCTGGCCCGGGACCCTTTGAACCGGCGGCGGGGCCGCTTCGCCCACCGGCTTAGCCAAACCCTGGCCGCCCAAGGCGCCCACCGAAGAGGGCCTGGCCTCCACGGTAACGC
>JAITJP010000002.1 GCA_031278835.1 Deltaproteobacteria bacterium | reverse complement strand
CTTGGGGGAAATTTTTTTTTAAAAGGTGGGGCTTGTGGTTGGGGAGGCCCTAGGGCTTAAACCATTGGGGTTTTAGAGAATGTCAGCCGGGATTTTGAAAAATGGGGGCTAAATTTTAGGGCCAAATGAGTTTGAAAAAAGGCCGGGGGAGAAAAGGGCCCAGCTTGGGGATAACCGGGTGGGCTGGGAGCGCGTTTTCCAGGGGGGCTTAATTGGTGGCTAAGAATTATTTTTTTAGGGCCTGAGGGGCCTGGGGAGGGCTTTAATAAATTATAATAAGAGTTGCGATATTAACCTAATTGTTTAACTGTTATATATTAAGGAAATACTAGGCAGGGAGTGAGAAAAGTCAATGGCTAAGCCGGATTCCCGAGGGGGCGGCCATCTCAATATTGGTACTGTAACTTGGAATATCGGCTATTTTAGATAGAAAACCGGCTTATATGTTTCTCCTTAATCTTCTCAAAATTCCTCTTGACAGGACCTGGGACTAGGGGTAAACTCTAAAGGTCAACACAAGATGTAGGGCTTATTGAGCCCGGTCAATCGTCTAAAAGCTAAAAATCAATGGAAGTTGAAAATCTTCTCTTTTTTTTACAGATACACCTAAGATTCCGCATAAAGATTAGACTTACCTACAAAAATTTACAAAAAAGCCTTTGGTTTTAGATATTTCTTTTAATCAAATGAAAACATTCTTGTTTTCATTTATTATTAGTTTATTGTTATCTAAAATCCCACGGCTGTGCTGTCTTTACGTAGATTAACGAATATTCATTTTGTTTAAAATGATATTTTTTTACAAACGCCAGCAAAATTAGCAATTCTAGTCTGATTTGCCCTTGAAATACTGATTTATTTCAAGGGTTTTCCCGTTTTAAAGCTAAAAAATTTGTCATTTTACAAAATTAGCACTTGGTTATTATGGTTCAAGGCTGTTTAAGCCTTTAAACGGCCAAAAATAAAAAACCAACCAAGCTCCAAGTTTTTTTTTTCGTATGTTCGTTGATTGAGCCCAGCTCAGGCCCGGAGAGCCTAACAAACAGGTTTGGACCCTATTATCCAAGTCTTTAACCAGAAATGATTTTTAACCGAAAAGAACAAAATTTTGTCGGCTTAAAATAATTCCTTTATAGGAGCGCGCTAACTTATGTTATCTTCAAGACCAGCTTTTACCAACTTCAGAAAAAGGGACGGCCGGGTGGTTGCTTTCGTGCCAGAGAAAATCACTTTGGCCATCGCCAAGGCCGGAGACGCCACCAAGGAGTTTGGACTTCAAGTGGCCGCGGATCTGACCACCCAGGCCATCAGGGAAGCCTTGAAAAAGTTCCCAGGCGATACCCTGGAGGTCGAGTCGATTCAAGATATCGTGGAAGACGTCTTGATCGATTGTCGTTACAAGGCCACGGCCAAAGCCTATATACTCTACCGTGAACATAGAGCCCAGGTCAGGGCCGTTTCTCAGATCGAAGACGATCTGATGAGCGTTTACTTAGACGGCCGGGACTGGAGAATCAGGGAAAACAGCAACATGCCATTTTCCTTACAGGGCATGAACTGCTACGTCTCGGCGGCCGCCTCAAAGCGCTATTGGCTATACAAGGTCTATACGGATAAGATCCGCGAAGCCCACAGAAACGGCGATTTTCACATCCACGACCTAAACCTTTTGGCCGTTTACTGCGTGGGCTGGGACTTAAGCGATCTTTTAAAGGTCGGCTTTAAGGGCGTGGCCGGAAACGTGGAGAGCTCGGCGCCCAAACATTTGCGCACGGCCCTGGGCCAGCTCTACAACTTTTTCTACTCGCTTCAAGGCGAGTCGGCCGGGGCCCAGGCCGTCTCCAACTTTGACACCCTTTTGGCCCCTTTTATCCGCTACGACAATCTCAATTACGCCCAAGTCTACCAAGCCATGCAAGAGTTTATCTTTAACCTCAACGTGCCCACTAGAGTTGGCTTTCAAACCCCATTTACCAACATCAGTTTCGATCTGACCCCGCCTTCTTACCTCAAAGACTCACCGGTCATCGTGGCTGGCCAGTATCAAAAAGAAGTTTATGGTGAGTTCCAAGAGGAAATGGATCTCATAAACAAGATCTTTGCCGAGGTCATGATGTCCGGGGATTCCAAGGGCCGCATCTTCACCTTCCCCATCCCCACCTACGGGATCGTCAAGGACTTTAACTGGGACAACCCGGTCCTAGACAGCGTCTGGAAGATGACCGGCCGCTACGGTATCCCCTACTTCTCAAACTACGTCAACAGCGACCTCGATCCCGAAGAAGCCCGTTCCATGTGCTGCCACCTGATCCTGGATACCCGGGAACTTAGGTCCAAGGGCGGCGGGCTTTTTGGCTCAAATCCCCTGACCGGTTCCGTGGGGGTGGTGACCTTAAATATCCCCCGCCTCGGCTATGAATCGACCTCCAAGGCCGAGTTCTTCGAGCGTCTGGATAACCTAACCGAGCTGGCTTGCGACAGTTTGATCTTAAAGAGAAAAGCCCTGGAAAACTTTACCGAAAACGGGCTTTACCCTTACTCAAAATTCTACCTAAGGGACATTAAGCAAAAAACCGGTAAGTACTGGAGCAATCACTTCTCCACGGTGGGCTTGACCGGGGTCAACGAGGCCTGCCTGAACTTTCTCAAAAAAGACATCTCCACCGAGGAAGGCCGGGAGTTTGCCTTGGAGATCCTGGACCACATCAGGAAAAACTTGTCAGCCTACCAAGAGAAGACCGGGGCCTTTTTTAACCTTGAGGCCACCCCGGCCGAGGGCACTTCCCACGGCTTGGCCAAAATGGATTTCGCCCGTCACCGCGACATGATCTTCGCCAACGGCCGCTACGCTGGGAAGAGCTCGGCCGACCTGGAGAAGTTCAAACCCTATTACACCAACTCCACCCATCTGCCGGTCAACCACACCACCGATCTATTTTCGGCCCTGGATCATCAGGACGACTTACAGAGTCGCTATACCGGCGGCACGGTCCTTCACGGCTACGTAGGTGAGCAAATCACCGATCCCGAGGTGGTCAAATCCCTGGTCCGCAAGATCACCTCCAATTACAAGCTCCCTTACTTCACCTTGACCCCAACTTTTAGCGTCTGCGAAAATGACGGCTACCTGGTTGGCGAGCAGCATGTCTGCCCCAAATGCCAGAGCCCGGCCGACGTTTATTCCCGCGTGGTTGGCTACTATAGGCCGATTAGCCGCTGGAATGACGGCAAGCAGACCGAGTTCAAGATGAGAACCACTTACGTCGGGCTCAATAACCTTCATGACACCAAAGTCAAGCTCGAAGAACAAAAAGCCCAACCAGATAGCCAACCAGACAGCCAACTAGATGCCCAACCAGTCATCGACCATTCACAACCAGCCTCGTTAAATGAGGCCAAGGCAACCTTGGTGAGGGATTCCTCTCGTGCTCATAGGCGCTCTGATCAATCTGTCCACGGTGGACTATCCCTCTAAAATCAGCGCGGTGGTTTTTACCCTGGGCTGCAATTTTTCCTGTCCCTTTTGCCATAACCCTGACTTAGTCTCGGCCAGCCGTCCCCGGCTGGCCGAGTCCGAGGTTATGGCCTTTTTGGACAAACGAAAACATCTCCTTGAGGCCGTGGTCATAAGCGGCGGCGAACCCACCCTCCAAAGCGATCTCTTCGATTTCCTGGGCCAGGTCAAGGCCCTGGGTTATGCCATAAAGCTGGACACCAATGGCTCAAATCCTCAAGTAATCGAAAAACTAATCGAAGCTCATTTAATCGATTACCTGGCCTTGGATCTTAAGGCCGATTTACTCGATTTTCCCCCTATTTTTCTCTCAAAAAACCAAAAATCACAAGATATCGGCCAAAAAATACTCAAATCATTAAATATCCTACGAGATAGAAATTTTCCCTCGGAATTTAGAAGCACCTGCGCTTACCCTTTCATAACCGCCCAATCCATTGAAAAGCTGGCCCAGCTGGCCCAAGGCCAGATCCCTTGGTACCTTCAGCGCTATCGTCCCGAAACGGTCCTAAACCCCCCTTACATGGCCGCCTATGCCAAGCAACCAACCGACCAGGATCTTATTCATTTCCAAAAACTGGCCGCCCCCTATCTACCCTGCCGAATCCGCGAATAAGCCCAAACTCTGAGCTTTTCATCAATAACTAATAATTATAATTGAACATTAAATTATAGATGATCATTGATGATGATAGTGAGCTTACTTTATTGAGCCATTACCCTGATTTATCGGTTGTAGTTACTACTATAGACATATTTTTAAGAATATATCTTATTAAGTCTTTATTTAATGATTCAATGTCGGTTATATCTACTTTTATCCCCCAGCCTGGCCGGCCGGCCTGGCTGGGCGTTTATGGAAGAGGCTTTGGCCAAAAGTCTCTGGCCGACAAAAGCCTTGACAACCAATCGAAAAAATATTAGTATCTATGCTCGTTGGTTACTATTAATGAACGATTTATCTAGTTAGTTTCTTGAAAAGATTTTATATATTAATAAAAAATAATAAAAATTAATAGAATGATAAATTTTAGTAGCTAAAGGTAATTGGTAAGGTTTTATAAGAGCTTAAGGGCTAGGCAAATTGATAAAAAAAAGGCCTAGATTGATCATATGGGCCCGGGCTTTGAGGCTTTTAGTTGGGGGGCTTTTGACTTTAATGGCCAATGGCAGGTTGGCCCATGGTTTTGGGCCGGCCTGGAGCGGCTTGAAAAAAACTATGAATTTTTAGTTAGTTAGGTGATAGGGCCGTAAAGGGGTCAAATAAGCCCGTGGCGGCCTTTTGGAGCGGGATTGGGGTTACCGGTGGGTTTTTGCTCTGGAAGGGCCCCTAGGGCCAAATTTGAGCCTTTACGGGGCCAATAGTCAGGGGACCTCAGGTCCCCAAAATCAGCCGGAGAAATTGGCCGCCAGAATTGGAAAATAAAAAAACCAGCCCAGCCGAGCGGCCAGTTTTTTTTTTGTATTTGAATGGGTTTTTTAAAAAAATGTCGCTAGTCACTTTTTCAGACGTGCATAGATTTCACAACCGCCAGGACGTTTTAAGGGGCCTGACCCTGTCCATCGAGGCCGGGGAGAGGATCGGCTTGGTCGGCCGTAACGGAGCCGGCAAGACCACCATCATTAGGCTAATCATGGGTGAGGAGTCACCGGACACGGGTCAAGTGGTTAAGGCCAAAGGTTTAAAGCTGGGCTATTTACCCCAGGACATCATGGCCCAAAAGGATCAAAAGCTTTTGGAACTGGCCTTGGACACGGACCCGGAATTTAAATTGATTGAAAGGGAGCTTCTGGAGGTCGAAAAAGAACTGGCCAAAACCGATTTGGCTAAGGAGCGTTTGACCGCCTTGGCCGAGCGGCACGGGCATTTACTGGCCAGGTTCGAGGCCCTGGGCGGCTGGGTTCGGGAATCCGAGGCCAAAAAAATCTTATCGGGTCTGGGTTTTTCCGAGGCCGATTTTGAGAGAGATTTATCGGTCTTTTCCGGAGGCTGGATCATGAGGGCCGTGCTGGCCAGGCTTTTGGTGGCCAAACCCGATCTCTTGGTTTTGGACGAGCCCACCAATCACCTGGACATCGATAGCTTGATTTGGCTGGAAAATTATCTCAAGGGCTCGGCCTCGGCCCTGCTATTGGTTTCGCACGATCGTGTTTTTCTAAACAACGTGGCCCAAAAAATCATCGAACTGCGCATGGGCCGGGCCGATTCCTACCCAGGTAATTACGATCGTTTTTTGGAGGAAAAAGCCAGACGTTTGGTGACCGAGTCGGCCGCCTACGCCAATCAGCAAGACCAGATTAAGCAGCTGGAAAAATTCATCGAACGCAACCAAGTCCGGGCCTCCACGGCCAAAAGGGCCCAAAGCCGCATGAAGGCCTTGGAAAAAATCGACCGATTGCCCCAGCCCATCGAGGGCTTGGAACAAAGCTTTAATTTGCGTTTGCCCCAGGGCCGTAGGGGTCCGGACCTGGTGGCCCAATTGACCAAGGTTACCAAATCATACGGCCAAACCGAGGTTTACCGCGATTTGAATTTAACCCTGCAAAGGGGCGAGCGGCTGGCCTTAATCGGCCCCAACGGCCGAGGCAAATCGACCTTGATTAAGCTCCTGGCCGGGCTGACCGAACCCACCAGCGGGACCAGAAAAATGGTCCAAAACATCGATCTGGGCTATTTTTCCCAGTTTCAGATGGAGAGCCTCAACCCCAATAATAATTTGATCGAAGAACTGGCCACCGTGGCCGGACACCTGACCATTGGGGCCCTTCGAAACACCCTGGGCGGATTTTTATTTTCCGGGGATGACGTTTTTAAAAAAGTCTCGGTTTTATCGGGCGGGGAAAAAACCCGGCTGCTTTTATGCAAAATCATGATGGGTTCGCCCAATTTGCTGCTCTTGGATGAGCCCACCAATCACCTGGACATTCCCGGACGGCAAATGCTCGAGGAGGCCCTGGACGATTTCGAAGGCACCATGATTCTCATCAGTCACGATCGCCATTTCATAAACCGCTTGTGCGATAAGGTGGGCGTGATTGAAGACGGGGTTTTAACCGTTCACCCCGGTAACTTTGACGATTACCAGCGGGTCTGGCTAAGCGACCCCACGGCCCTTTCCGGCCAAAGTTCTCCCAGTCCCCTGGCCGAATCGGCCAAAAGCCCGGCCAAAAACTCGGCGGTTAGCTCGGCCAAGAACTTGACGGTTAGCTCGGCCGGGAGCCAGAGCTCGGCCGCGGCCAAAGAATCGGCTTGGGAAAAACGCCAAGCCGCCAGTGAGGAAAGAAAAAAACGCTCGGCTTTCCGAAAACCCCTGGAGAAAAAACTCCAGGAGACCGAAAAAAGACTCGAGGAAATCGCCCAACGCTTCAAAGAACTTGAAAACAACTTAAGCGACGAGCGGGTCTACAAAGACGGCCACCAAGTCAAAACCATAAAACTGGAATTGGATAATCTCAATAGCGAAAAAACCAAACTCGAAGACCTTTGGCAAGAAACGGCCCTGGAGCTTGAATCATAGAATAAAAAAGGGCCTGGCGGCCCTTTTTTATTTGGGGAGAAAGGCGGCGGCCTTGATTCTGGCCCTTTGGTCGGCGGCCAGAGCCTCATCCAAGTTGGTAATTTTTTGAACCGGCAGGGCCTCCAAGGTCCTTTCCAAGACCTCAAAAATTTCAATAAAGGCCAGACGCCCGGCCAGGAAAGCTTCCACGGCCACTTCGTTGGCGGCGTTTAGGGTGGCCGGGGCCGTACCGCCTAACCGGCCGGCCATTTCGGCCAGGGCCAGGGGCCTAAAAACTTTTCGATCGACTTGTTCGAAGGTTAGGGGGCTGGGCACGGCCTGGTTTAAAAACTTTTCAAAACTGGGCTGCTTTAAGGCCGCCTGAGCTAAGGGCCACCTGGCCGGGTGACTTAGGGCGTAGGCAATGGCCAGTTTCATGTCGGTTGGGCCCATCTGAGCCAAGATGGAACCGTCCTTGAAACCGGCCAAAGAATGGACGTAACTTAGCGGGTGGACCAAGACCTCGATTTGGTCGTAATCCAGATTAAACAAATGGTGCGCCTCAATCACCTCCAGGCCTTTGTTCATCATGGTGGCGCTGTCGCAGGTGACCTTGGGGCCCATGGACCAGGTGGGATGATTTAGGGCCTGTTCCCGGGTAACCTTTTTAAGATCATCAAAACTTCGCCCCCGAAAGGGTCCTCCGGAGGCCGTCAATATCAGGCGATCTAGATCAAGGCAGTCCAAACGGCCGCCCAGGGCCTGGAAGATGGCCGAGTGCTCACTGTCAACCGGGGCCAGACGATCACCGGCCACTTGGGTCAAGATCTCCCCGGCCAAAACCAAACTCTCCTTATTGGCCAAACAAACTTTAAGACCCTTAACCAGGGCGGCATAGGTTGGCCTTAATCCGGCCGCCCCCACCACGGCCGAGATAACCGTCTGGGCCCCGGACTGACTGGCCACCAGGTCCAGGCCCTCGGCCCCCACCAAAATTTCCGGCCTTTTTATGGCCAGAGATTGGGGCCAATCCAATAAATCAAGCAGTTTTTTTCTGGCCGCCTGGTCGCCCACGGACACGACTTTTGGCTTAAATTCCCGAATTTGCTCAGCCAAGACCTCCAGGGAACTTTTGGCCGCCAAGCCCAGCGCCTCTAGCTTATCGGGGAAGGCCCGGACCAAGTCCAAGGTGGCCTTTCCAATGGAGCCGGTGGCCCCTAAAATGGAAATTTTTATGGGTTGGGTCATTGAGATTAGCTAAGCCGGCTAGGGCTTTTGGGGAAAACCAGCTAGGCTTAAATTTGCCTCGGAGCGAATTTAAACTCAGCTGGGGCTGGCCCTGGGTTAGGGCAAGGTGGTCCAGTAAACGTAGAAATAAACCGGGGGTAGGTTAAACAAAAGCGAGTCCAGGCGATCCCAAAAACCGCCATGGCTGCCCAGGATATTGGAGGTGTCTTTGAGGCCCATGGCCCTTTTAAAACCAGACTCAAATAAGTCCCCAAAAGTGCCCCACAGACCTAGGAAAAGCCCCAGGGCGGCCAGTTCCCTCCAGCCGTTATTGGCATAGATGTAATACTTGGACAAGCCTCCGACCAGGGCCGAGACCAAACAGCCGCCCATTAAGCCGGAAATGGTTTTATTGGGGCTGACCACTGGGGCTAGTTTTGGCCCCTTTAATCTTGAGCCAATGTAATAGGCCCCGGTGTCGTTTAAGGCGGTCACCAAGATGACGAAAAGCAGCCACTGGGAGCCGTTTTCAAACTGCTTAATGAGCATGATGAAAGAAAGGCAAAAAGTTAAATAGAGATGGCCCAGGGCGTA
>JAITJP010000470.1 GCA_031278835.1 Deltaproteobacteria bacterium | reverse complement strand
CTTTTTTCCTGGGCCTCCAAAAAGCCGCGTTTGGAGCCCAGATCAATGGCCATGGCCGCCAGTAAGGTCAATTGGGCGATGAAAGACTTAGTCGAGGCCACGCCAAATTCCGGACCGGCCATGGTCAAAAGGTGAGCGTCGGCTTCCCTAACCAGGGAACTGCCCTGGACGTTGACCACGCTCAAAAGCTTTTGGCCTAAGGCTTTGCAGTGTTTGAGGGCGGCCAGGGTGTCGGCCGTCTCGCCGCTCTGGGAGATAAAAACCGACAGGCCATTGGGGTCCAGGACCGGATGGCGGTAGCGGAATTCCGAGGCCACCTCCACGTCCACGGGCATCTGGGCCAGTTTTTCAATCCAGTATTTTCCGACCATGGCCGCGTAATAGGAAGTTCCGCAGGCCACCATGTTGAGGCGGCTGAACTTATCTAATTCAAAGGGCAGTTGGGGTATTTCCAAACCCAGGCCGGGGCCGCCCAGTAAGGTTGACAGGGTATCGCCGACCACCTGGGGCTGCTCGTGCATCTCCTTTAGCATGAAATGGCGATAGCCGCTTTTGCCCAAATTTAGCTGAAAAATGGGATCGATCTGGCAGCTTTGACGGCTAACTTCTTGGCCCAGGCCGTTTTTTATGATGGCCCCCTGGGGGTTAAGTTCGGCCCAGTCGTCGTCCTCCAGGTAAATGATTTGGTCGCAAAAGGAACCCAGGGCAATGGCGTCGGAACCCAGACAGCGCATCTCCGGACCAAAGCCCACGGCCAAGGGCGAGCCCCTTCTAGCCCCGATTAAAAGGTCCGGCTCCTTGGCGAACAAAAAAACCAGACTAAAGGCCCCTTCCAGGCGAGACAAGACCTCGACCGTGGCCTGCCTGGGGCTGAGGCCCTCGGAGAGCTTTTGGTCCATAAGTTTGGCGGCCACTTCGCTGTCGGTCTGGCTTTCAAATTCATAGCCCCGGGCCAAGAGTTCCTTTTTTATTTCCTGGTAATTTTCAATAATGCCGTTATGAACCACGGCCACTTTCTCGGTGGCCAGGGGATGGGCGTTTGACTCGGTGGCCGCCCCGTGGGTGGCCCAGCGGGTGTGGCCGATGCCGACCCGCCCGCTCATGGGCTGGTCTTCCAGCTTTTGTTGCAAAACGGAAATTTTGCCCGAAGCCCGGCGCCTTTCCAAGGCCCCGCCCTGGTTTAAAACGGCCAAACCGGTTGAGTCGTAACCGCGATACTCCAGTAGTTTTAGTCCCGCCATTATTTGGGGCACGATGTTGTTATTTTTGGCCAGAATGCCTATAATGCCGCACATGGTTTGCCTTGTTTCTCCGCCCCTGGGGCGGCGCGATAATTGTTTTTTATCTTCGAGAGTGGGCCCCTGGGCCAAAAGCGCCCCCCCTTTAGCCAGGCCCCTTGGCCAGGCCCCTTGGGCTAGGCCCATCGGGCTAGCTTTTTTTGGCCGGCTTTTTCTCTCGATTTGGTCTTAAAATCGATTAATGATCGCCCATGATAAGGCTTTTGTCAAGCCCGCTTTGTTGGCTTTTTATGGATTTTTTTTGATTTTTCCGTGGAGAATTCTAAATGAAGTCTGGTTTGGTTTTGATCAATACTGGCCCGGGAAAGGGCAAGACCACGGCCGCTTTGGGGGTAACCTTAAGGGCTTTGGGCCATGGCCGCCGGGTCGTTTTTTTGCAATTTATTAAATCCACGCCCACCGGCGAGAGCGCTTTTTTGGAAAGGTACGCCCTTGAGCACCCCGACCAGCTTCATTACGCCAAACTGGGCCTGGGTTTTGTCGGCGACCAGCCCAAACCGGCTGACCGCGACATGGCCGCCAAAGCCATGCTGGAAGCCGAAAAGACCCGCCCTGAGGCCGATCTGGTGGTCTTAGACGAGCTAAACGTGGCCATAAGCCTGGGCCTGGTGCCCCTGGACTGGGCCATAAACTTCATTGAGACCAGGCCCGACCAGCAAGACCTGGTCATCACCGGCCGCGACTGCCCCGCTCAATTACAAGACTTGGCCCACACCGTAACCGAGATGCTGGAAGTTAAACACGCTTACCGCCAAGGCATTAAGGCCAAAAAAGGCCTCGATTACTAGGGCCCCCAAAAAAAGCCCGAGCCAAAAAAAAATCGCCCCGGGCCAAAAAAAAAAGCCCGGGCCATGCCGGACCTGAGCCCCTCTCAAAAGGGCCCCGTAAACGGCCCAAATCGCCCCACAGAGCCCTGGCTCGGCCAAAAAGGTACTCATACAGGGTCCGGCCCGCCCAGGGGCTCCTAGACCCCTTCAGGGCCGTTTACCAGGCCACCAAAAAAAGCCCAGTTTTTTTTCCTGGCCGCGCTGAATTAAAGAGCACTAATAAGTCTAAAAACAAGTTTTTAGGCTGGTTTTTTTCTTGTTTAGTTATTTTTTATCAATATAGGTCATAGCATGGAAAGTTTTCATCCAAGTAAGTTTTTTACCCTGGCCAAGAATCACCCTTTGGCTGATATGGTGGAGGCGGTTGACTGCGTTTGGGAACTTTTATTATCTATTAAGGAGACGGTAGCTAAGATCATTAGACCAAACGTTTCCGAGGTTATAAAAAATGGTTCTTTGATTAGCCAGCCCACGGCCATTTATAACGGCCGGACCATTTTTGGGGTTTCTTTTAAGCTCGATGGCCCGGAGGGCCGCTTTATCTGCTGGAAGGATAAAGAAGTCCTAAACCGAGCGGCTTTGATCTTGCCCGGGGCCTTTTTGGCTGACCAGTTAATCGAGATTGGCCAGGGCGTCCTGATTGAGCCCGGGGCCATGATCAAAGGGCCGACCATACTGGGCCCCCAAACCGAGGTCAGACAAGGGGCTTATGTTCGAGGACAGGTCATCGCCTTGGCCAATTGCGTCATTGGCCACGCCACCGAAGCCAAAAACGTCTTGATGTTTGAAGGGGCCAAAGCCGGGCACTTCGCCTATCTGGGCGACAGCGTCATGGGTCACCAGGTCAACCTCGGGGCCGGCACCAAACTGGCTAACCTAAAAATGGTCGGAACGCCTTTTCGTTTCGTGGCCAACGGCCATTCAAAAATGGTCGACTTGCGAAAATTCGGGGCCATCATTGGCGATCGGGTCGAAACCGGTTGCAATTGCGTCACTAGCCCAGGCGTACTCATCTCGCCCGGTTGCAAGGTCCTACCTAACGTTACCGTTAAATCAGGCTATTACCCCACCAATACCCTAATTAGGGAGAAATAAGCCCCAGAAAAAAAACGGCCCGTTTAAGGCGACCAGTCGCCTTAAACGGGCCGTTTTTTTTTTGTTTGGCCGGCCCAGGCCTGGGAATTGGCCTTACTTGGTAAGGCCCAGCCAGGCTTTGAAGGCCGAGGGGTTGCGGGTCTGGATGTAGACGGTCCCAGGGCCGGTGAAGCGGCAGACCAGCATTTCGCCGCTGGTAAAGGAACCGAGCCAGCCGCTTGAGGCCTTTTCCATCTTGTAGGTCATGTAGTCTGGCCAGGCCACCAGATGGCCGTTGTCGATGATGATTTGTTCGCCAGCGGCCAGGGTGATGGGGTGGATGGCCCCGTAGCTACTGACGAAAACCAGTCCGGTCCCGGTTAGGCGCACCACAAAAAAACCTTCCTTGGAAAAAAGGCCGCCCAGGATGTTTTGCACTCCAGCCCCGACGTTAACGCCGTCGGTCCCGGCCAGGAAACCGTCTTTCTGGACCAAGTAACCGTGAGAGCCGTCCATGACAATGGGCATGATGCCCCCGGGAATGGCGTGAGACAAGATGACCTCGCCGGGACCCCGGTTGGCTTTCAGGTACTGGAAGAAAAATTTCTCCCCGCTCAGCTTTCTGGCCAAGCCTTTGAGGATGCCCCCATCGACCCCGCCGGTCACGTCGACGGTCGGGCTCATGGCGATCATGGCGTCGGATTCGGCCTTAAAACCCTCGCCAGCTTCAAGAAAGATCCTAATCACGGGAAAGGCTTGGTCATACAGTATTTCATATCTCATTTGGCAAAAAACCTCCATGGGCTCGGTCCAGGGCATGGCCCTGATAATTAATTGATAATCGGCCGGGGCCGAGCGGAAAAAAGACTCCCTTTGGGTCAGAGGCCCTCCAAGAGGCCCCTAGCTTACTTGAGTTCCAGGCAAATAACTCTTAATTATGACCAAAAAAATTAAAACAGTCAATCTATTTTTAACCGTTTTAACTGGCCAGGACCAGTCCCAGTCCTGGTTGATCTTTATTAATTTTTTACTTAATTAAGTAAGTTTTTGCCTCGATCGTTTCCGCTTGGTTGGTTACTGGCCAAAACAATCAGGAGATTTTTTATTAAAGTTACGGCTTGGTCGTATTCGACCTCAAAAAAGCAGTCGCTTATCTTTTCCAAGTCCAGGGCCATTTCATCGGAAAGGCCGCTTTCCTTAAGGCTACTTAGGGTGCTGCCGATGGTCTTGGTGTCAACTTCTTCGAAGGCTTTACTGAGTTTTCTAAGTTCTTGGACCAAATCCATTTGGCTTAGCCTCTTGGGCAGCCGATCGGCCAGTTCCCTTTGGGCCAAGTAATTTCTGACCTTTTCGATTAAGCCATTAAGGGCGGACAAAAAGACCGGGGCCTTGATTTTAATCAATTCCAGGTTGTCGCGGCTCACGGCCGTTTCCAGGTCGCCGGCCAGTTTGGAGAGATTTTTGGCCCCAATGGTGGCCGTGGCCCCCTTGAGCGAGTGGACGTAAAGCCTAAACTCCTCAAAATCATTCCTTTCCAAGGCTTTGGTCAAGGTCCCCAGGGCCTTTCTGGAGTCGGTCAAAAAGACTTTTAAAACCCTACGGTAGTTGGCTTCCTTGCCGCCGCTTAGGGAAAAGCCCAGCCGCTCGTCAAAGGCCTCCAGATCACCGGCCTCCTCGGTAAGGCCGGCCAAGCCAGGGCCGGCCAAGCCTAGCCCTTTAGGCTCGGGGCCCTTGGCCTCGGGGCCTCGGCTCAAATCGCTGGCGGCTTTGGGCCCCGGTTTGTCCTTGGGGGCCTCGATTTGTTTTTCCTTGGAAATCCAGTTTAGGAGTATTTCCTCAAGCCGGGAACTATCGATGGGTTTGGCCAGAAAATCGTTAAAGCCGTGTTCCAGAAACATATCCTTGGTGCCGTGGATGACGTTGGCCGTCAAGGCCACGATGGGTAAGTCGTCGATACGCCGGCCTTCCAGGGTCCTAATCAGCCGGGTGGTCTCGATGCCGTCAAGCTCGGGCATCATGTGGTCCATAAAAACCAGATCGTAATCGTTGCCCTTGACCATCTCGATGGCTTCCAAGCCGCTGCGGCACAAATCAATGGTCATGCCATAGTCTTCCATCAAGCCCTCGGCCACGATTAGGTTGGTTTCCAAGTCGTCCACCACCAAGACCCGGGCCCCGGGCATGGTTATCGGGGCGTTTAAGTCCTTGGCCTTGTAGTCATCCGGGCTTAAACGGGAGCGGTTATTTAAGAAATTGGCCAAACTCTGGGACTGGACCGGGCTTAGCAGAAAACTGACCTTTTTTAGGCCCATGGGTTTACTTTCCTTGACGGTTAAGGCTACCAGGGCTTCGGGAGATTGTTCGGCGATGATCTCGGCCAGTTCCGAATAAATATTGGCCGGCAAGATCAAATGGCTCCAACTCTCGTTATATAATTTGGCGTTAAAGCGCTCAATGGTGGAGACCAGTTCATGTTTAAGGCGCAAATAGGCTAGGTTAAAGGAAATGGATCTAGCCACCGGCAGTTTTTCCTCAAAGACCAAAATCCTCATGTCTTCGCCGTTTTTGACCCGGGCGATGGGCTCGCTACTGACGACCACTTGCGGCAAAGTCATGGAAATAACCGTGCCGTGACCCTTGGAACTGTAAATCTCCAGATGCCCGCCCATGATCTCGCACAAACGCTTGGTCAGGCCCAAACCGGCCTGGGTGCCGTCCAGGTTGGCCTCAATCGAGGTGTCGCCCATTTGATCCTGGTCTAGGAGTTTTTCCAAGTCTTCTTTGGACAAACCCGGCCCGGTGTCTTTGACGGCGATGGTCAAAATCAGGTGGATGCCCTCAACCTCGCCGCTGATGTCCAGACAAACGCTGCCTTCCCGGAGGTTTTTCAAACTCACGAAGAGCATGTTCAAAATACATTGCCGGACTTTTAAAACATCTCCAAAGATGTTATTGGGTAATTTTGGATCGAGATTTATTAGTAAAAAGATATTTTCATTGGTAAATCTGGCCCGGGTAATGTTAATAGCGTCGTGAATTACCGATGTTAAGATATATTTATCGCTGATTAAGTTAATGTTTCCGTAATCTATGTTGGAATAGTCTAAAATATCGTTAATAATGGAAACGAGATTGCCGCTGGCCAGCTTAATATTGTCGCAATAAACCTTGGCCCGGTGGGGTAGGTTCTCGCCGGTTCGCAAAAGTAGTTCGGTCATGCCGGTGATGGCGTTTAGGGGGGTGCGGATCTCGTGACTGATCCTGGTTAAAAAACTGGTTTTGTTGCGACTCTCCAGTTCCAGTTTTTTCTTGGCCAGGTTGACTTTAATAACCAAGTGGCAGACGAAAAGCATTAACAAAAATGAAAAAAGACAAAAGATGCCAATGGTTAGATAAACCCAGCCAAAATAGCTGAAGGTCGGAACCACCAGGCCCAAGGTCCAGCCATTGGACATTTTATGTAAAAATATCCTGGAATTTACCCCATAAGCGTTTTTTATCTTGGAAATAGCGAAATGGCTATCGTATTGAAACAAAGCCAATAAATCAGCAAACTCTGAGCCTATTTTGTCATATTGTAAAAATCTTCTATCTTCCAGGGGATGGGAAATAACTAAATTATTTTCATTAAGCAAGATAGCGTAGGAACCGCTGTGGTCGTGGATATTTTTCAAGCGCTCATTGATCCACTCCAAGTCCAAATCCAGGGACAAAACCCCGTGAACCAAGCCCTTGGGGTCGGCGATCTTTTGGCACAAAGACATGACCATTTTGTCGGTAATCAGATCTCGGTAGGGGCGGGTATATTTGGGCAAGATGTTTCTAAGGCCGTTTTGATACCAGGTACTGTTTTTTATGATATAATTAGAGGGAATGTTGTAAATTTCGCTATGGAATAAACGATTATCTAGATAAGCGTAAATACCGTTAACCCCTTGGAGTCCGGTTTGGTTGTTGGTTATATAAGTGTCAACCGATTTTAGATAAAAACCCAGGTCAGCGTAAAAAAGTTCCTCGGTCGTGCCCCCATGGGCTTGAAATTTGGCCAGCGATTCGCTTAAGGTCATGCTGACTTGGCTAAAGGCGGCCAGGGGCTGGTCCAAATAACCCTTAATCTCTTTGGATAAATTATCTAACTGATACCTAGTGGTATTGGTTAAATTGTAATTCATGAAAATAAATATGGTTAGACTTGATAAAGCGGTCATTACTAGAAAAATAAAGCAGATATATATGACTTGCCTTAAATTATCTCTTATCGTTGAAAATTTTCTCGCGTAAGTTTTCATGATTTATTTATCTTACATGTTTCCATGGTTTGTAGTTTAAAATTTAGTAAAGTCATCCCTAAAAAAAGCTTAAAAAACATAATGGTAAACCAATTTAGCTCTTTTTTCCTGAGCCTCGAAAAGCCACTAGGTCAAAGTAATTGCTCAAACGCTTTAAGGTTAGGGCCCTAGAAAGGGGTTTAGTGATAAAATCCCAGGCCCCCAGTTCGATACCCAGGCTTTCCCTTTCCGGGTCCGAGCTGGCCGTCATGAAAATAACCGGAATGGAG
>JAITJP010000397.1 GCA_031278835.1 Deltaproteobacteria bacterium | reverse complement strand
CGCTCTTTTTTTCGCCCATGTTCATGGATTATTGGGGAGGGGCTAAACTTACATGTTTATTGGCCTTATGGGCTAGAGCTTATAACGCTCCTTATCGAGACAAGCCATTTTAACGATCTCGTCGCGGGAAGGCGGCGGGTTGGGATGCCAGCTTAAGCACCAGGCCGCTTTAAATTTGACCGGCCTATTGTTATTGGCGAATGACTCAGATATTCCAAAAAATTCACTGGCTTTGAGTTGGGTTACGCCGATTATGCCCATGCTTTTACAAGTATCAATGTCCGTGGGAGACTTTTGACTGCCAAAAAATTGATTTTTGCAATTGGTCACCACCCCATTATCGATCTTTTTTACGGCTTGGGTGGCCAAGATGACCCCGCAACCGTATTTTCTAACCTTGTTGACCAGGCTTAAAATGGCCTGTTTGGAAGGGATGGACTTGCCCGAGGGGACAAAATCCTGAGCTTCGTCTATGACCACCAGGTAAGACAAGGGATTGGCCGGGTTTTTTCTGGGGTGCTTGGTTAGCCAAGTAAAGATATCGGACATAAACCTCTGAACAAAGGTTTGTCTGGCCGATTCTGATTCAATGGCCTGGAGATTGACGATGGAGATCCTAGACTGGCCCCTGGGCGAAAGAAACAAATCGTCAACGCTGGTGGTGTTTTTCGACATTAGGTCCGGGTAAGCGTTAACCGCCCCCCTTAATTCTTCGACCATTTTTTTGGCCAGTAAAGTCGCTTCAACCCCTTGGCTGTCAATGATATCTTGTGGTAATTCCTTAAGACCTTCAATTAAATCAGCGATATTAAAACTATCTTTAGTTGTGTTTTGACAAATATACCTAATAACCAGAGAAATTAAACCATTAGTTTTAATATTACCCATCATCTTAATGCCTTTAACGGAAGCCAAATTGTCTTTAATAATTTCTACAACTTGTTCCAAGACATCGCTATCGTCGATGGGAGTTTTGATTTTAGGGATAACCGGCGATATTAAAGGATTACCTTTAGAGGCCTTTGGGGTCCATATAATAGTTTCCGTTTGGGAAAAATAACGTTTGGCTCTTTCCTGGTCGTCAGCGAATGAATATTTTTCAGACGGATCAGGCCAGGGTTTTCCCAAATAACATAGATCCCCCATAGAGTCGATAATAACCACCGAAGTACCGTTCAAAGAAGCTTCTTCTATCACCCGGCGCATAAGAACGGTCTTTCCCGACCCGGTGCCGCCAAATATGACCGTTTGGTTTACCAGATCACTGGGGGCCAGGGATAAGGCGCGATCTTCGTAACCGCTTTTAAGATTTCCTATGAGTAAGCGGGCTGGTTCATATTTAACTTCACCGGATTTAGGAGAAAGCGACTCAGATTTATTTTCTTTTGAGGGTAAAGAAGAGCCTAGGGGTTCCTGCTTTTCAACGAAAGTTTGATCTTTTATAGACTCAGAGGGCTTATCGGAAATTGTTTCTTGTATACTTGGGGATATTGGGCCAATAAACTCATTGGAGTGGTCTTGATCTTTTGGTCCTGGGGCTTTCGCTGATTCTGAAGGAGGGCTATCGGCCAAGGGAGTTTGGGTTAACTGGGGGGCCTGAGTTAACTCGGGGGCTTGAGTTAACTCGGGAGTTTGAGTTAACTCGGGGGCTTGGCTGATTTGTTTATTCAAGGAAACTATTGGCGGAAAGGGGTGATTGGGGATAAGGTTAAGGGTTAAGGCCCCGCTTTCAAGGCCCAATAGCCACTCAAAAACCTGGGCCAGGGGCTTTATAGCGTAGATGGGCCGACGAAAGGCGATCCATTCATTAAAAACTGGGCTTAAATCATGAGCCTCTTTAAAATCAAGATAAACTCGGTGCAGGGCGTACAAAACTCGCAAGTCATGGTCGGACAAGTTTAGCCATTGGCCATGATTATCCACGAAATCTTTAAGTTTCTTTTCAGTGACTTTACCGGTTGGCGGCTGGCTAAAACGAATGACCAGTAAGCGCCTTTTGGGTAAATTCTTGTCAATGCCCGATTGAGCGATGGCGGTACTTAATCGAGCTTGAAAAGCCCTGGAATTGTCCTGCAAAATGGCCCAAAGGCTGAGACATTGATCCGCGGCCCCACCATCGACGTTAAAATGCCTCAAAAAACAAAAGGAACGGTAGGTTTTATGGAGAGGAGTGCTGTCATCACCAACAACTATTTGTTCCTCCCCCGGCAAATCAATAGAATTGGCAAAGGCTTCCGAGACAAAAGCCAGGGCTTTAACCCAAAAAGAATTTTCCGAATCGGCTGATTTAAGCTCCTCAAGAGGGCAGTCGGCGTAGCCCTGGCCAAAGCTATCTTCCAAGGATAAAAACTGGCCTATTTTGTCCTCGGGTGATTTAACGGTAATTTCTTGGGGGATTTCGCCTAAACTCTCACACTCTAAAACTTGTTTTTGATCCAAGCATTTATTTCTGTGAATGTCCGCCCTTTGGAGCAGGGTCCTGGGAAAGAGAGACTCCGTGCCCTCAAAGGCCTTGTCGGGATAGGGCCAAGTCGGGTAAGGCGGTTTAAAGCCAACTTTTTGGTAGCCCAGGCTAAGTCTAGCTTCGATGAGCCGTTTGGCCAGGAGCGTGGAAGGCACGGAGTTTAAATAAAGCCCGCGGTCAAATCTATCCAGAGCCGTCTTAATACCCAATCGGTTCAAATTTTCCCAGGTTTCACCTAAAAATCCAGAAACGGTTAAACATGAGTAAGAATTAGTGATAAGAGAGCTAAATCCATCACTAATGGATTGTAAGATTGTCACGGGGGCTTGATTTTCTATTTCTGAGGCCATTTCCGAGACTTTTATCTGAACCGTGTTATCCAACTGATCTATGGCGATAACGGAAAAACCACCGGTCACCGAAATAAGCCAGGTGAGACCAAGCATGGCCCACTCCCAACTAGGCATTCTGGGGTTATCAAAGCCATATTTTTCATAATCATCCATTTTCCCGTCAGCCGTGGCCCAATAATTGCCCTCTTCAAAAATCTCCGGGTCATCGGATCTTATTAGTAACAAATAGCGAATTAAATCTTTATACTCACGAGCTATAAGACGATTTTCAGGATCTTTAAAGAAATATTTAAATACTCCATTAACGACATCGGCATAATCTTTGGCCTTGGCCATCTCGAAAAAAGCTTCGGGATTTT
>JAITJP010000390.1 GCA_031278835.1 Deltaproteobacteria bacterium | reverse complement strand
GCCTTGGGTCATTAGGATACGGAGATAGTATGAACATAGTCATCGCCGGAGCCGGGGTGGCGGGCGTGACCGCCGCCGAAAAGGCCAGGGAAGTCAATCCCCAGGCTCAAATCACCGTGTTTTGTCTCGAAAAGGAAGCTTTGTACTATAGGCCAAGGCTGCCCGACATTGTCAAAGGCACCCTTTCCGTGGAAAAGATCTTCGCCCATCCTGACAGTTGGTATCAGGAAAAAAACATCGAGCTGCGAAAGGGCGAGTCCTTGATTGAGATTTGCGCCGAGAACAATCAGGTCAGGGGATCTTTGGGCAGTCGGCTGGTCTACGATACTTTGCTGGTGGCCACCGGGGCCGAGTCCAGTAGGCCCAGTCCGGTTAACTATGACCTGCCCGGGGTTTTTACCGTCAGGCACCTATACGACGCCATGACCCTCCATTACGAGGCCAAACGCGGTAAGACGGCCGTCATGATGGGGGCCGGTTTACTGGCCTTGGAGATTGGCTGCGCCTTGGGGGCCATGGGCCTTTCGGTGCACATTTTGGAGAGAGCCGGCCGGATCTTGCCCAGGCAAACCACGCCCAATAGCGCCAAAATGCTGAAAAAATACCTAACCGAGCAGGGCTTGGTCATCCATCTAAATGCCTCCATAACCGGGACCAGTGGCGCCGATCGTTTGCAAAGGGTTGAGACCTCCGATGGCCAGCCCATTGACACGCAAATCCTGGTCGTGGCCGCCGGGGTGACCCCCAATTTGGAGCTGGCCAAGCATCTGGATCTTAAAATCGATCGAGGCGTCGTGGTTGACGAGTATCTGGAGACCTCCAAGCCGGGCGTTTACGCCGCCGGCGACTGCGCCCAGACCCAGGACGGGGCCGGGGGGCTTTGGACCATTGGCCGGGCCGAGGGCTTGATCGCCGGCCATAACTTGGCCGTGCCCAAGGATCAAAGAAAGGTCTACCAAGCTGTTCCCCCCTCAAGTTCTTTGAAGGTGGCCGGGCTGGATTTGGTGGCGGCCGGAAATCTCGATCCTGACAATAAGCTCACCGGGTCGGAATTTGTCGGCGAAAAAATTTATCGAAAAATCGTGGTCGATTCCGAGGGCTTAATCGTTGGCTATACCAACCTGGGAACGACCGCGGGAAACCGGGAACTGGCCGCGGCTTTGGGCAAAGTCAAGATCGGCCCCGAGGTCCTAAAAGCCTTTGGCCAAGAAAACTTCGATTTCGCTGGCCTCAAATAACCTTTTCGGCTTTTTCAGCTTTGGCTGATTGTTGAGCCCAACAAAAAAAAAGAACCGGCCATCGGCTCAAAAGGAGCCGAAAACTAGCCGGTTCTTTTTTTTTATTAATCTGGCCGCCAGGCTAAGGGCCGGGGCCCAGGGCTGGGCCTAGTTTAGGCTAAAACCCTGGAGCCAAAGCCAAGAACTTTAGGCGCCGCGTTCGAAGATTATTCTATGGTCAACCAGGTGCATGCTCCTGATACGACCGGTCACGATTTTTTGTTCGCCAAAAATGCTGGTGACTCTCCAGGAGCCGTCTTCTTCGGGCAAAAGTTGGTCCACGGCTTCAAGAAAGAGTTCTCCTTGCTCATCGTCTTGACCCGGGTCAACTAGGTAGATGTTTGATTCGCACATGGCGCGTCTCCTAAATAAATTAGAATTTTTTTTGTTCAAAGTTTACAAAGGGCATATATCTTTAAAGACTTTAAAGAATTTTAGCCTCAGGCTTTGAAGTTTATTAACCTGGCCTTTAATAATCGTCACTTATGGGTTTCGATTGGTTTTTGGTTTAACCGCGCCCAAAGATGGCCAAAAAACAGGGAACCGGGAATGCCCTTAGTCTATTTGGCTTTCCATTGGTCTGGGCTCAGAACCCAGGGCGCGATCGATTTATATAAAAATTTCTACCTCAAGTTTTTAAGTATCTCCACGGCTTTTGAGACCAGGTGGGGCAGGGGTTCGCTTTGGAAGCCGGCCAGGATAACCTTTTCTTGGGACAGGGGGATAAAGATCTTGACCACGTCGGCGCTCATGACCGCCTCGGCGATGGCCGGGGAGATCTCGCCCATCATGGAGTTGGGCCAGCCCACGGCCATGGGGGCGACCAGGGCGTCAACCTTGGCTAGGCTGATCTTGATGGCGTTTTCGCCGGTGGCCCCCCGGTTGGCTCTGGCCCGCATCATGGTCTCGGTGGCCGTGGAGTTGGCACCCAGGGCCCAGATTTCCAATGATTCTTGAAACTCGCGGCGGATTTCTTTAATCACGGCCGCGCCTATGCCTCCGCCCTGACCGTCCAGGACGGCCACTATGGGTCCGGTTTTATTGAACTTAAACGACATTTCAATCCCGAATGGTTTTTTCCAGTATCGGCAGGGTCTCGGGTTTTCGGCGATCCACGTATTTTTCCTCGCCAGGGCGTCTGGTCTTGTTTTCGTACAGACCGTCATCCACCCTGACCAGTTTCGTGAAACCTTTATCCCGAAGCTCACAATCGAAGTGTCGTTTTTTTATGACTGGGCTACCCATGACTCTTCGCACTGGGCTTCCGCACCATGGGCAAACGCTAAGCGGCAAATCCCTGGCCACTTGTTCGATTTCAAAATCCGGATAGCGCTCACAATCTGGGTTTTCCTGATCGTGAGTGTATGAGTATAAAGGCATAATTTAATTCCTAGGCGCCCCATCTGGGCCAGAATAACCGGCCCTTAAAGCGACAAAAAATACCATGACACCGGGGGTAGGCTCTCCAAAGTTTCCAAGGCCAAGCTTGGCCCCAGAGCGCCCATGAGCCAAGGCCTCCAAAATTAGGCTCTCCAAAGGCCAACTGGCCCAACTTGACCAAAGACCGCTCCTGGATTATTTTCATGTTATCACAAAATCCGTCAAAGAATGAAACTACCCGCCGATAAATTTGACTTTAAGGCCTTTTCGAGTAAAAAACCGAGCCTAATAATCCGGTATCATTAGCTAATAATTATGACAATTTTTATTATCCTAAGTATAAACTAAAATGATTTTTAGTCTTCAAAAAATCTTATCCTCGGTTCCCTAAAATCATCGTCCTTGCCAAAATCAGCCTAAAAAAATCTCCCCCTTTATTTAAAGTCACTAAAAATCAATTTAAAGCCCAATAAATAAATAACTTTTTCAATAATTTTGCCAAAATAACACATTCTTTCGTATCCCTTTAAAATTTTCCCAAAATTCCGCCGGCCCCAAGCTGGCTTTTTCCCAAGCTCTCTTTGGCCAAAAAGAGCTTGGGCCCTGGGCCTATCAGCCCCGGCCGGCCTGAGCGGGCCCCTTGGCTGACCAAGCTCCTTTGGACCGTTGCCAGATTGGTTTGGTAGCGGTATAATTGGCGTCATGAAAAGACAAAGGTTTTAAATAGTCATGCTAAATATTGCCATAAATATTTAAAAATTTCTTATATTTGGTTTTATTTTATTAATTTTCTTAATAAAAATATAAAGTCTAGCCCTTAAACTATCTTACAGTCTTTTTTTTAGCCAATGGCTGAGAGCTTTACCTCAAAAAATTTAACAAAATCCCTTAGCCCCCAACCTTGACCATTTCAAGCCCCGACCATTTTTTTAAGGAGAGCCTCCTTTGACCCTATACAACATCAAGCTTGGCCTGATCGTGGACGCCCGCCGGGAATTGCATCTCTCGGCCGGGGAGATCCACCGCGACGAAATCAATAAACCCGACTTTGAGCGTCTCGACGAAAAGATCATGACCTTGGATGGCCCGGCTTACATGAAAATAGGTTTGACCCAAATCGGTTCGGTCCAGCTCTCGGGCCTGGAAGTGGTCAACGCCAAGTATCCGGCCGACAGTTTGAATATTTACTGGTATCTGCCAGACGAGGAAGAAGCCGAGGAGGCCAGGGCCGTTTCCCTAAGCCAGGTGGGCTTAATCCCCCAGGCCTATCCCCGGCCCAAGGCCGAAAAAGACCACCTCTGGACTTTTAGAGTCGAGGGCCGAGGCCCGGTTTCCGAGACCCATGTTTACCAAATAGGCTTTCAGCCGCCCTTTAAGGCCTCGGATCTGACCGTCTACTTAACCGATCTAAGCGCTTACGGCTTTGATTCCTACGTTATCGAGCGGATTATATATTGCCACCGGGCCCCGGCCAACACCGAAGGCGATT
>JAITJP010000371.1 GCA_031278835.1 Deltaproteobacteria bacterium | reverse complement strand
AAAGGGTGGCTTTGATCGGATTCGATTGCGCCATTCCCGAGAGATTGGAAGCCTTAATGGCCGAGGGCATTTTGCCAAACTTTGCCGAGTTTAAGAAAAAGGGCAGCTATATCGCCGAGGGTTATAACCTGCCCACGGTGACCCCGCCATCTTGGGCCACCATCGCCACCGGGGCTTATCCCAGAACCCATGGGGTGGAGGATTATTACTATTACGTCGAGGGCCGCAGTTTGGAGCACAAAAAAACCGTGCAGGGTTTTGGGGCCGAGGTGGTTAAGGCGGAAACCATCTGGGATCGCTGGGATCGGGCTGGTAAAAAATGTCTGGTGGTCAATTACCCCATGAGCTGGCCAAGCAAGATGAAAAACGGCGTAAACCTGATGGGACAAGGCATGTCTCCGGCCGAGTTTAGGTTTATGGAACCCGGGAACGCCCATAGGGAGTATTTGGCCGCCGAAAGCGTGATCTCGACTGAGACCTTTGCCCAGGGCCATAAAGTGGTTTTTGATAAGGCCAGAGGTTGGGCCAATCTGCCCCCGGGGGAAGATTTTGTCGAGTTTACCGTTGAGGTCGGTTTTAGGGAGTGCGTTTGGCCTTTGGCCCCAAAGCTTTGGCACGGTTTGGCTTGGGCCAGTTCTGAGGCTGATGACAACCCAAATGAAGCCATCAACCGCTTCGCCTTGAGCCCGGAAAAGGATTACCAAAAGGCCTTTTTTACCTTAAGGGTGGGCCAGTGGAGTGATCCGGTGGAAGACGACTATGAACTTCTTGACCATTCTAGAGTGGAAAAAGGGGTTTTTAGAGCCAAGCTCATGGAACTCTCCGAGGAGGCTGAAATTTTTAAACTATATTTATCCGGCATATCCGGGCGCCGGGGTTTTGTCGATCCGCCCGAGGCGGCCGAGGCCATAGATTTTTCCAAGGTCATAACGGCCAATGACATTGGTTTGGTCAGCTTAATTGGCGGGGTCATCGATCCTCAAACGGTCATTGAACTGGCCGCTTTTCATTCCGAGTGGCTCACCAACGCCGCCGTTTCCCTACTTAAGGCCAATCCCGACTGGGATCTTTTTTATTCCCACGCCCATAATATTGATTGGTTTTATCACGCTTTTTTGGCTGATTTGGATAGCCCGGACCCGGAGATTAGAAAAAGGGGCCGGGACCTGGAAAGGGAGATTTACAAGATCGAAGATGCTTATCTGGGAAAACTTCTTGAGCTGACCAATTCTGAGGATCTGGTCATTTTATGCTCCGATCATGGGGCCACCCCCTTAGGCCCGATCTTTAACACGGCCGCGGCCCTGGCCGAGAAAGGCCTATGTTGTTACGAAAAACACAAGTCGGAAAATTATTGGGATATTTACGAAGAGAGCGAAGGCTTTGATTACATCCTTAACCTGGAAAAATCTCAGGCCGTGCCCCAAAAATACATGTTCGTTTACGTTAATTTGGAAAAGTATCCGGGCGGCCTGGTCAAACAAGAAGATTACGAGAGGGTTAGAAGCCAGATCATTGACGCCTTACTTGATTACCGTCACCCCGAGACCGGAGAAAGACCAATACTCCTGGCCGTCCGTAAGGAAGACGCCAAAGTTTTTGGCATGGGTGGTATTCAAGCCGGCGACGTGGTTTACGCCCTTAAGCCCGAATACATGGCCGAACACGGTTACGGTTTTCCCACGGGAAAATCCGGCTGCGGCAGCTTAAAAAACATTTTGCTTTTTAAGGGGCCCAATATCAAAAAAGACTACGTTTACGAGCGGCCCCGTTGGCTGGCCGATATCGTCCCGACCATCTGCGCCGCCACCGGCGGCCCTCTCCCGGCCGACGTGGAGGGGGCCATCATCTACCAGATCTTTGAAGATTTTGGTCAAAATTAAACTGAGTTTTGGCCTCCCGGGGCCAAAAAAACCAAATAAAAAATTTAAGGAGGCCCCATGGCCGACATAAAAACCCTGATAATCAGGGTTAATGAGCTAAGCGAACCAAAGGGAAAAGGCTCCCAGGAGGCCCTCCGAAAGGGGGCTTATTTTGAAAACTACTGGCCTGGAGAGGTTAGTCAAAACGCCGAAGCCCAGCAGCTCAAACAGGCCGAGAGTCCCCAAGTGGCCTTGGAAATGTTGGCCGCGGGTCAGGCTTTGATTGAAGTGGAACTTAACGGTCCTGACCATGAAAGGGAGCTTTTTGAGCTCTTGGAGCAAAGCGACCGCAGAACTATCTTGGCCATAATTTCAAAAAATAGCTTGGTTTTTTATGGCCTGGGGGTTAAGGCCAAACATAAATCAGCCGAACCGGTTAGCTTCAAAGACGTTTTGCCAACCCTGGCCCAGGTCGGTGAATTTTATTTGGCCGAAACGGTCGAGGGCCGGGTTCTTTTTTCGGCCCTAAAAAATAAAAATTACAAGCAGGGCCAAATCGAACGATTAAAGGCCGCCCTGGAACGTTTGGAAAAAATCCTTAAGCGAGAAAACCGAGAACCCTGGGATAAACACGATTGCGCTTAAAACAAAAAAACTCAAAATTTTGAGTTTTTTTGGCTAGGGTCGGGCAATGCTCACTGGGGTTTTGCTTTAATCCGCGTATAGCTTGACCGTTTTAATCTCCCTTTTAAATTTTAACAATTCATCGGCAAATGATTTGGTCAGCTCCAGGGCCGGGGTACCCTCTTGGAGGGCTTCAAAAAGGCCGCGGCGGCCCAGGATTAAGTCAAGGGGCCGGGTTTCAAAGTTATATTCGTAAGGCGGATCTTTAAGTTTAAACCGCTCTGGCCAGCCTTTTAAAATCACGCTTAGGATCGATAGGGCCGTCAGATAGGGCTTAAAGGTCCGATCCAAGGGGTGGAGTTCCAGGCCGTGACAAAGTTGCCCGGCCCACTTATTAAAGGTGGGCAAAAAGGCCGCTTTTCTTAGGGCCAGGCCGGGCAGCTGGAGTTTTTTAAGATGGCTTTCCAAGAGCTCAGAATCCAGATAGGGAGCGCCAAACAGGTGAAAAGGCCGGGTCGTGCCCCGGCCCTCGGAAAGGTTGGTGCCTTCCCAGATAACCGCGCCCGGGTAGAGCCAAGCCGTCAGGGGCTCGGGCATATTGGGCGAAGGCATGACCCAGTTAAGACCGGTCTGGTTAAAATACATGGACCTTTTCCAGCCGGCCAAGGGAATAACGGTTAGGGTGGCCGGTTTTTCTAATCTTGAATTAAAAAAAATAGCCAGTTCCCCCATGGTCAAAGAGTGGCGCATGGGCGTGGGGGCCAAGCCCACGAAAGAATGACAATCATCGTCCAAGAGATTGCCCTCAATCTCCAAGCCGCCAATGGGGTTTGGCCGATCGCAAATAACCACCTCCAGGCCTTTTTTGGCGCAGGCCTTTAAACATAAAAAAACCGTCTGGGCGAAGGTATAGACCCTGGTGCCCAGGTCAACCAAGTCAATTAAAAAAACCTCCAAGCCCGAGAGCATCTCATCATCGGGCTCTCGTTTGTCGGCGTACAAACTATAAACCGGACGGCCGTCCCTAAGAGTGAGGTGCTCCGATTCAATCATGTTGTCTTGCTTGTCGCCGACAAAACCGTGCTGGGGAGAAAAAATTTTTTTGACCGCCCCGGGCAGCTTTTCGTCCAAAAGCTCCAAGGCGTGTCTATAGTCCGGCCCGACCGAGGCCTGGTTGGCCAAAAGCCCAATGGCCTTGCCCTTATCGGCCAGGTGAAGAAGTTCCAAAAAAACCGAAAGGCCGCTTAAGACCGAACCCACTTGGCCCATAAATATCCAAATTACCTTTCCCAAATCTCGACTTTGGCCCTCTGGTCAAATCACCAAGGCAAAAAAGCGAAAAAAAATTACCAATCCAACCAATCTAATAAATCTAATAAATCAAATAAAAACAACAAATCTAATAAAACTTACAAAAATAACAAAAGCCCTAGGGAATTTAGCTTTTAGCCAAAATCCCGTAGGGGTTTTTATTTTTGGCAAATAGGGCAATAGGTGGTGCCCCGGCCGCCGACCCGGGCTTTGGCCAGAGCTTGTCCGCATTTTGGGCAGTTTTGGCCATGTTTACCGTAGACCAAGTGTTGATCTTGGAAAGAACCGGGGCCCTCCAAGCCGCGGTAATTTTCAACCGTGGAGCCCCTATGGGCTATGGACTCATTTAAAACGCGCTTAATATGGGAGAGTAAAAGCGAAGCCTCGTCGGCCGTTAAGGTCGTGGCCAATCTGTAGGGGGAAAGGCCGGCGGCGAATAGCGATTCGTCCACGTAGATGTTACCAAGTCCGGCCACTAGGCTTTGGTCCAATAGGACCTGTTTGAGGCGAGCTTTTTTAATTGACACGAGTTGGTGAAATTCTTCGGGCTTAAGCTCCAGGGGATCGGGCCCGAGGCCAAGCTGGCTTAAAAAGCTTAAAAGCTCATCTTGGGGAAAGGCCCGAAGGCGACCGAATTTTCTGATGTCGCGGTAAAAAAGGGTTTGCTGGCTATTTCCGTCAGTCAGTAAAAAAGCCGCCCGGGTGTGGGCAGGCCATTGGCCCGAGAGATGACCGGGCCAATCGCCCATGATAAACTGGCCGGTCATTTTTAAATGAGCCAATAAAGCCCCGCCGGAATCAAGCTCAAACTTAATCCACTTGCCTAGTCTAGCCACCTTGGTGATTTGGTGACCAACCAGGGTTTTTTCAAAGTTTTTTAAATCCGAGGCCACGATCTTTTCAAAGGCCAGCAAAACCTGAGAAATGGTAAATCCGGCCACCCTTTGGTTAAGATCCCTGGCCATGGTTTCGGCTTCAGGCAGTTCAGGCATAAAAATTCTCCAATCTTTCTTTGAGGCTATTGACTTCCGCCATGGGTCTGACGGCCAAACGAACGAAACCGTCGTCAAGGCCCTTCATGCCGTCAAGATCCCTAATCAGAATCCCCTGGGCGTAAAGATAATCGATAACCGTTTTCTTATGAAGTTTTCTCTCTTGGAGTTCTTTTTTGTTTTTCGGGGGCTCCATCCTGGGAGCCTTGGGGCTGTTTTTAAGCCTAGCCATGACAAAGTTGCAATCGGAGGGAAAAAAATCAAAAAAGGCTGAAAGAGAGTTGGTCAAATATTTTCTAAGTTCCCTCGTGTTTTTGGGGGTTTTTTGAACGTATTGGCTTTGATCCAATAGGTAAAGGCCGGCCTTTTGGGCCAAAGTGTTTACGCTCCAGGGTTCCAGGCCATCTTCAAAAGTATTGATGACCTGACTATTTCCGCTAACCATATAACCAAGCCTTAATCCGGGGATGGCAAAAAGCTTGGTTAGAGATTTTAGGACAATTAAATAGGGATACTTTTTGGTTAAATGCTCACAGGTCCAATGGCCATCACAAAAATCCATAAAGGCCTCATCCAAGACCAGATAAAAACCTTTTTCATGTGATTGTTTTAGTAATTCGATTAAGGTTAATTGGTCAACGCGTCGGCCGGTCGGGTTGGCCGGATTGGCCAAGATGACTAGATCATAATGGTCGGAGACGATTTTTTCCAGGTCTTGAGGGCTAAGGACAAAATCATCCTTTTCCTGTAAAACATGGTAGTGAACGGGCCCCCGACCAAGAATTTCAAAGGCCGTGGCGTATTCGGAAAAAGCCGGGGCGATTACGCAGTTTTTATTGGTCCCCAAATGCCTGGCCAACATATAGATAAGCGGGGTGGAGCCGGCTTCGACCAAGATGGAGTTGGCGGGCAAATGGATCTTCTCGGCGATTTTTTTTCTAAGGGTCTGGGCTTTAATTTCCGGGTAATGAACTATGGAGTCGATGGAAAAACCAATAACCTCCTTTAAGCCATCCGGTAAGCCCAGGGGATTGATGTTGGCCGAAAAATCTATGATCTCTTCGATTGGCTTGTTTAGGGCCTGGGCCGCCTCCAGCACCCCTCCGCCGTGGCTTTTTTCAGCCAATCTCTGGCTTTTTTGACTGGCTTTATCCATGTTCAAATCCACTTACTCCCAATAAAAAAAACACCCCGGAGGGGAAATAAAAGGCCCGACGAAATTTTTTCGGCCGGTTTTTTAAGAAAGGCTCATGATAAAACTTTAAGACCCCAGCCAATCATAGTCTCGACAACTTTCATAGGGTAAAAAAAAACCCGGGGCCCTTTAAAAGCTTAGGCCCCAGCCCCAGGGAAACGGAAAAAAAATAAGAAGACCGGCTTCAATCAATATGGCCAGACCCATGGCCAAGAGCGTTGAGAGTTTGACCAGTTTTAAGGCCTTTGCCACGCTCTCCAAAGTCACTTCCTGGCCCCCGGCCCCAATGACCGGTTTATCGACTAAAAGGCCCCCGTAGTAATTGGGGCCTCCCAGGTAAACGTTTAAGGCCCCGGCCATGACCGCCTCGGTTTGGCCCGAGTTGGGGCTGGAATGAAAGGCCCCTTCGCTTCTCCAAAGCGCGTAAGCTTTGACCGAATCGTAGCCTAAAATTTTAGCCCCCAAAATTAACAGTAAGGCGGCCAGGCGGGCTGGAATAAAATTAACGGCGTCGTCCAGGCGAGCCGAAAAGCGCCCCAAATAAAGGTAACGTTGGTTTTTATAGCCAACCATGGAATCCAAGGTATTGACGGCCTTATAGGCCCAGGCCAAGACCGGGCCGCCCAGGGCTAAATACAAAAGCGGGGCCACCAGGCCGTCAGAAAAGTTTTCGGCGATGGTTTCCACGGTGGCCCGTCTAATGCCCTCGGGGCTAAGGTTACCCGTGTCTCGGCCAACGATCCACGATAGGGCCCTTCTGGCCTTATCCAAGTCCAAAGCCCCAAGAGCTTTTTCAACCCTATCCACGTGATCGATTAAATCTTTTAAACAAAAAATGGTGTAGACAAAATACAGGGCGCAGAAAAACCACAAAGCCGAGGAAATTTTTCCGGCCAAAGCTAAAAGCCAGCCAATGACCAAAACACTTGAGCCTATGGTCCCCAGGGCCAGAAAAACCCCCAGCAAGATCTTTATGACCTTACCGTCTTGAAGCCTAGCGGAAATCTTTAGACAAAAACCCTCCAAAGCCACGATCAGATGGCCAATCAAACGGACCGGGTGGGGCCAGTTCTGAGGATCGCCAAAAACCCAGTCCAACATCAAGGCGGCTATGGTTAATATGATGGTCAAGAAAAATTCCCGCTCCCTGGCTCTGGCCCTCCGACCAAAGGTCCCAAAAGGCCCTTCAAACTTTTTTTAATGGCCCAACTAAAAAAAATTCCCTTCCAGGCCTCAAGTCCGGGTCCAAAGTCGAATAATTCTACCCGACCGGACCTTTTCTGTAAAGTCGCGAACATGTCGTCTCCAAACCAGCCAAATTTCCTCCCCAAGCCTGACCCAAAAGCGGCCGCCGGCTAAAGGGCCCTTTAGCCAACACTCTGAGCCTTTCGTTTTTGGCCTGGCCAAAAACAGACCCGGCCAGGTAGAGCCAAAAATGGCTCCCACTCTCCCTTTCAATCATTTAAAGGGCCTAAAAAGTTTAATTTTTGACGCTCAAAAATAACAAAGACCTGGTTTTAACTAGGCTTATAAGATCATAAGGTGGCAAAATAACAAACATAGGGTTAAACTAAATGAACTTTTACTAAAAGTACTGGTAAATAAAGGAGTAATTTCCCAAAAACTAACCGTAAATCACCGGTTGGCATATTGACAGAGGTTTTGTTATTATGCCTCAAATAAGGGCTCTTAATTTCCCATAGCCCCCGGCGGCGCCGTTTTTTCGACTTTTCGCGCCCCCTAAAAGTTTTTTTTGGCCACCTGGCCACCGGCCACTGGCCAGGGGTTTTATTTAGTCTTGAAGTTTTGAGTTAGGATTTTTTTATGGGCTTTAGCGGTTCCATCGAAGGCATGGGATTTTTGGTTAGGCTTGACCCTAGGGTAAAGCTGATCGCCTTGGTCATCTGGTCCTTTGTCTTGGCCCTGGCCACGGGTTTTCCTGGGGCCTTTGCCGGTTTGGCTGGATCGATTATTTTAATTATCCTTTCGGGTCCGGAAAAGCCCCTGGCCTTTGTCTGGAAACTTATTAAGATTAACTTATTTTTGCTTTTTATTTGGCTGGTCTTACCCTTTTCCATGCCCGGGGAAAAAATCACCCAGATTGGCCCTTTGACCCTCACCTGGGAAGGGGTTCTCCTTTCGGCCCGTTTAAGCGTCCAGGCCTTGGGTATTACCTCCGCGGCCATGGCCATCACCACGACCACCACGGTTTTTCAGCTCATGACCGCCGCCCGGTCCATGGGCGCCCCGGAAAAATTAACGGCCATGCTGGGCCTAATGACCAGATACGTGACGGTCATTACCGACGAGTACGAGAGATTGGTCTGGGCCATGAAAATCAGGGGCTTTAAGGCCTCAACCAGCCTCCACTGCCTTAGAAGCTACGCCAATCTAGCCGGGGTTTTATTAGTCAGGGGCTTAGACCGCGGCGAGAGGGTCTACGCGGCCATGCTTTGCCGAGGTTACAAGGGCACCTTTTATTTTACTTTGGAGCGCCAGATTACCCGCGTTGACATTATTTCCCTGGTGATTTTTTTAATGGTGGCCAGTTTGGTGGTGGCCTTAAATATCGCTTATAAGGCCCACTACTAAGCCAAAAAAAACAATTAGGCCAAGGGCCGCCCCAGGTTGGCGCCAAAAAAATTAAATTTCAAAAACTGAAAAAAATAAGGCCAGGGGCCGCCCCAGTCATTGACAAAATTTTTATTAACCTAAAAAATTAAGGCCATCCTTGGCCCCGGTAGAAAAATTTCATGTCCTCAAATGAGCCAATAATAAATTTAAAAGGCGTACGTTTCGCTTATCCCAAGCGGCCCGAGGTCCTAAAGGGTCTTGATTTTTTCGTGGACGAAAACAGTCGGGTCGGGGTGGTCGGCTCAAACGGCAGCGGCAAGACCACTTTACTTTCGATTATTATGGGGCTGATTAAGCCCCAGGCCGGAACGGTTGAGATTTTGGGTAAGGCCAGGGTCAGGGAAGCCGATTTTAAAGAAGTCAGGCCGCTACTGGGTTTTGTCTTTCAGGACGCCAACGATCAGCTTTTTTGCCCAACGGTGGCCGACGACGTGGCCTTTGGGCCGCTTAATTTAGGCAAGACCAAGGCCGAGGCCAAAACGATCGTTTCCGAGACCCTGGCCGAGTTGGGGCTGTCCGATTT
>JAITJP010000350.1 GCA_031278835.1 Deltaproteobacteria bacterium | reverse complement strand
AATACGTTGATCTGCCCCCAACCGCCCTTTCCGAAGCCCTGACCCCGGTCGCCCCTGAAGGAGGCGATCTGGTTACCATCTTGGCTGAGTTTGAAGAACAATTACTGAGAAAGGCTTTGGTTGAGGCTAAAGGCGTTCCCAACCGGGCCGCCGATATATTGGGCCTTAAACGAAACGTCATGCCCTATAAGTTAAAAAAATACCCGGGTCTGACCGCCTTTGAGACCGAGTAAGCTAGCCCTTTCCCGGGTTTAGGTTTTGTGGGCCAGTAAGCCAAAAATCGAGCTCCCACAATAGCCCCTTACCGGGCTATTGTTGGAAAAGCCAAGTCCCGAAAATGGCCCCTTACGAGGCTGGCTGAAATTTTAGATGGCCTTTAGGAAAATCCAGGTTATTAGGCGCGATCCGTGTTATTATGAAAAAATCCCTAAAGGGCTAGCCTCCCCCAAATCAAGCGGGGGTTTTGACCTAAAGGCGAAAGGTTTTTGAAAGCAATTTTGGCGGCCTGATCTGTTACTCTGAAAGTTCCCTTGTCTTGGGCGAAAGGGTTTGAAGTTTTTTAAAGAGTTAAAAAAAATTCCAAAACTAGCCGAAGGAAAGCTTTGACAAGATCTTGGCTTTTGATTGGATGTGACTGAGTTCTAATTTTCTAAAACAAAGAAACGGAGAAAATTCTAAATATTATTTAAAATTATTTTAAAAATAGTTTTGTGAAAAGGTATTTTTTGTCGCTATTTTATAAATTACGTTTTATTGGTTAATCTAGTTTTTCTTTATCAAGATTTTCTAGTAAAACAATAAATAGTTCGGTGGGGGAGACAAATATAATGCGTGATTGCATGGACGTTGATAAAGTAGTGGCCAGGTTAAGGCGGATCGAAGGTCAGGTCCGGGGCCTTATAGGCATGGTTCAAAAAGACATACCCTGTGAGGATATCTTGGTTCAGATATCAGCCGCGAAAGCGGCCCTGCATAAAACCGGGCAGACCATCTTGGAAGGTCATTTAGGCAACTGCGTTTTGGCTGGGATAGCCAGCGGAGAGGCCGAAAAAACCATAAAAAAACTAGGCAAGGCCATTGAGCAATTTTCAAGAATGACCTAAGTTTAACCGTTTTTTTAATGGTTTATAAATTAAGATCGCCTAAGTAATGATCAAAATCATTATTTAGGCGATCTTTTTTGTTGGTTAGGGATAGTTTTTGGTTTTTTAACTGGCCATGGCGGATTTGTCTTTGACCTGTAAAAGCCGAGCCGAATTGAAAACTATCAAGAAGGCCCCGGCGTTATGAGCCAAGGCCCCGATAACGGGCCCCATCAGGCCCATGGCGGCCAGGATTACCGTGACCAGGTTTAAAAGCATCGATAAAACGATATTGAACTTGATGGTTAGGTCGGTTTTTTTGGCCAGCCTCAGTAAATGGGGAATACGTTTTAGGTCATCCCGGACCAAGACCCCGTCGGCGGCCTCAAGGGCTAGGCCGCTGCCGACGCCGCCCATGGCCAAACTGACGTAAGCGGTCTTAAGGGCCGGGGCGTCATTAAGCCCATCTCCGACCATGAGGGTATGGCCCCATTGGGGAGATTTCAATTCTTGTTTAAGAATATTGACCTTGTCTTCGGGAAGAAGTTCGCTTCTAACCTCGCTTATGCCGGATTCCATGGCCACCCTGGCCGCGGCTTTTTCATGATCTCCGGTTAAGAGAATGGTTCTGACCCCTTCGGCCTCAATGCCTTTGACCGCCTCCCGGGCCTCGGCTCTTAGGGTATCGGCCAAGACCACAAAACCGGCCGGCTCACCGTCAAGTCCGGTAAAGAAAACGGCCCGGCCTTCCTTTTGCTCGTTTTGGGCCGCTTCCAAAATCTCCCGGGGTAAGGTCAAAAACTCCTCCTCCATGAGCTTAAGGTTACCGCCGACTATCTGGTGACCATTGGCCTTGACCTTAACCCCCCTACCGGGAATTAGGCTAAATTCATCAATGTCGTTTAAGGGAGCGCCCAATTTTTTAGCGTAGCGGATCACCGCTTTGGCCAAAGGGTGCTCGGAGCGCCTTTCGGCCGTGGCCGCCAAGGTCAGAAGTTCCTTTTCAGAGATCTGGCCAAAGGGTTTTATGGCCGTGACTTCGGGTTGACCGTTGGTTAAAGTTCCCGTCTTGTCAAAGGCCACGACTTTGACCTTGGCCAAGCGCTCCAAGGCATCCCCAGAGGAAATCAAAACGCCAAAGTTACTGGCGTTCCCTATTCCGGCCATGATGGCCGTGGGGGTGGAGAGAACCAAGGCGCAGGGGCAAAAAACGACCAAGATGGTTACGGCCCTGATAAACTCACCCGTAAAGCCCCAGGTAAGCAAGGCCGTGCCCAAAGCCATGGCCACGATCCAGGTGGCCCAGCGATCCATGGTCCTGACGATGGGGGTTTTTTCGGCCCCGGCTGACTCAACCAAACGGATCATTTTTTGCAAGGAACTGTCTTGGCCAACCTTGGTGGCCTTAAAGTCAATGGAACCAAGCTGGTTAAGCGTGCCGCTAAAAATTTCATCGCCCACGGTCTTATCAACGGGTAGCGATTCTCCGGTCATGAGGGACTGATCCACGGCCGTCTGGCCAAAGCAGATGATCCCGTCCACGGGAATAATCTCGCCCGGAAAAACCCTAACCAGGTCGCCAACCCTAACTTCCTCGGCTGGTATGATTTCTTCTTTCTCCTCCCCGGCTCCACTTGTAAGTCCGTTTTCTCCAATAGTCTCCCCAGATCCCCCAGCCAGAGCGCTTTCAAGGTTTTTCTCTCGAACTTCCTCACCCAAAGCGCTGTCAAGGTTTTTCTCCCGAACTTCCTTACCCAAAGCGCTTTCAAGGTTTTCTTCCCGAACTTCCTTACCCAAGGCGCTTTCAAGGTAATCCCCCTGGCTAGCCCCGGCCAAAAGGTTTTCTTCATCCCCCCTGGCTTTCGAGGCCAAACTATTTTCTTCAATATCCGTTTTGACTTTCTGATTGGTTCTGGCAGGCCCGCTTGTCTCGGCCTTTTGAGTTCTTATGACCCTGGCCAGGTTTGGGGTAAGGCTTACCAGTTTTTCAATCCCTTCCCGGGCTTTTCTAAGGGTTCTTTCCTCCAGCATGGATCCCAATGACATGATGAAGGCCACTTCCCCGGCCGCGAAATACTCCCCTATGGCCAAGGCGGCCAGTAAGGCCATGGCCACCAAAAGGTCGGCCGTAACGTCAAAACTGGTAACCAAAGCCACCACCGCCCCTTTGAGAATGGGCCAACCGCATAAAAGGATGGCTATCCAGGCCGGGTCAAATAAAGGGTTTTCAATTAGGTTAAAAAAGCTAAAAATAAGACTTATCAGTGAAACAGCTCCAAAAATAAGTGATATTCTCCCCTGGTCAAGTATCCAATGTTTTATCACATTCATGATACACCTCTTAGAAGTTAAAAATAAAAAAAATTACTAAAATATATAAACAATCATGTCATAGCATATTAATACCTTATACCCCCATATGGTATAGCGAAAACCGCCCCTTGTCAAGGTCAGGTTGCAAGATTTTTTTTATAAGTTAGGGGAATAATAAGGAAATAATTTTTTTGGTAGGATTTTTGAGATGCTTCAAAGAGGAAAAGGCCGGGGGGAAGGGGTGGTTAAAATTTTGGGTCAGAGGTGGTCGAGGGTGGTTCATTTGGGCGGTGGGGCTGAGTAAAGGGGAGGGGTTGAATCTAAGACTGAATTTATCAAAAAGCCAGGCTGTTTTAGAAG
>JAITJP010000339.1 GCA_031278835.1 Deltaproteobacteria bacterium | reverse complement strand
TATCAGTTCCATTGGGGCCTCAAGTTACGGGGCTAATCTGGCCGGCTTTACTTGGCTGGACATGGAAAGGTATCTTTATGAAAGGGGCCAGTTGGCTTGGCGGTCAAGGTACGTTTCCTTGGGCGGGATTGTGGAAACCGGGGGCGGCCTCGATGGCACCGGTTATGGCTTGGCCTTTGAAGCGCTGAGTAAGCATGGCGGGGAATATCTGGCCGAAAACGGGGTAAAAACCGTCGTGGCCGATGTGGAAAGGCGATTTAAGCTATATTTTGAAAAGGGGGCCCCTAAGGCCTTTATCAACGTTGGCGGCGGGGTCACGGCTTTGGGCTGGGTGCCCGAGGCGGCCTTACTTGGCAATGGCTTAATTGAGGGTAGGCTTCCGGAGACCAGGAGCGAGAAGCGGGGGCTTATTTGGCGGATGCGGGAGGCTAAGGTTCCGGTCATTCATTTACTTAATATCGAGCGATTGGCCAGGGAATATAATTTGCCCATACGCCCCAAAAGCTTGGAAGTTAACCATCGCCCCTTGTTGGCCAAAAAACGACAGGGGCTTTTTTTGGCCGGGCTTTTGGCACTCTGGCTTGGCGTGGGGGGCCTTTTGGTCAGAGTGGAGTCTCCCTAAGTGGCCGGTTAGAGTGGAGTCTAGCCAAGGGGCCGGTTAGAGTGGAGTCTAGCCAAGGGGCCGGTTAGAGGGGAGTCTAGCCAAGGGGCCGGTTAGTGGGGAGTCTAGCCGCGGGGAGAGAGGGGGTCATAGCTTGGCGGTAAAGGGATTTTTAGATTTTTATTGATCCGCTCTTGATGGTCGTGGTAAAATAACAAGTTCATACAAGTAAGTCATGAATATTATTTTTAAACCGCATATTTTTTTGTTTTTTTGTCTTGTTTAGGTAAAGGTAGATGTCTGAGCTTTGCTCCAAAGAAGAAGCCCTTGAGACCATTGACCATAATTGGTACCCACGGCCCCAAACCGAGTTGGTGGAGGTAAAAAGCGCTTTGGGCCGGGTGGTGGCCAGGGATTATTTTTCCACCAATACCCTGCCGGTTTTTCGTTCGGCCCAAATGGACGGTTACGCGGTCAGGGCGGCTGATTTTGTTAAGGGTCATCCGGATACCGCCTCCTTTCGGGAAGGGCAAGATTACGCTAGGGCCGACATGGGCGACGATTTTGACGACAAATTTGACGCCGTTATCTTGGTCGAAGAGGTCAACTTTAGCCAAGGGATCATGGGCTTTAGTCCAGGGCTTGTGGTTAAGCCTGGTTTAAACGTCCGATCGGCTGGAAGTCAATTGGCCGAGGGGGAATTGTTGGTGGCCAAAGGGCGAACCCTTTTGCCCAGGGACTTGGGTTTTTTGCAAATGGGCGGGCATGATTTCGTGGAAGTCTTTTGTAAGCCCAAGGTGGCCTTTATTCCCACGGGCAGCGAATTGATTGCCGCCGGCTTAAAGCCTCAAAGGGGTCAAAACCTTGAGTCAAATAGCCTCATGGTCTCGGAAACTTTAAAAGCCCTGGGGGCCGAGGTTTGGTGCTTGCCCATCGTCAAGGACAGTCCGGAGGTTCTCGAGGACGCCTTGGATAGGGCCCTGGCCTGGGCCGACCTTATTATTATTAACGGCGGGTCTTCCAAGGGCGGCGACGATCATAACGCCAGGATACTTAAAAATAAAACCAAGTTTTTACTTCAAGGCGTGGCCGCGGCTCCGGGAAAACCGCTGGGCTTGTATCTTTCAGGCACGGTCTTGTTGGTAAACCTGCCCGGCCCCATGATAGCGGCTTTTTATGGGCTGGAGTGGTGTCTGGGGGCCATAGTCAATAAGTTTTTTAAGCGGCCCACCGTTCCCAGGGCCACCGTGAAAGTCACCCTGACCGAGGCCCTTCAAGGTCCCAAGGGCCTCTCGTTTCTCTTTAACCTCATGGTCACCCGTAAAAACGGCCAGTATCTGGCCAGCCCGCTCGATCCCCGATCGGCCCGAACCTACCAAGGCATAGCCGCCAACGCTCTTTACATGACCAAGATCGAGGGGGAGAATCTTGAGGCCGGAGACGAGATTTTGGCCCAAATAGTCAGGGCCGAGGATTTTGTCTAAAAGCCATAAAGCTCAGAGTTTTTTATCCGTCAGTCTAGACTTTTTTTAGTTTAGGCTTAATTTTTAACTTATTGGAAGATTAATATGACAGCGAGAGAAAATAGAAACAATTCGAATTCCAACGGCGCTCCCATTTTTGTAAAACATAGCAAGATATATGTTGAACCTGATAGTTCCTATGGTCCAAAACCAACCATGGAAAAGATGAGCCAAGACATTTTGGATTTCGCCTATGGTTGGTCTTCCGCCATTTTGGCCCATAAGACCATGTTGGATGTATACGAGGAGCGGATAGTCAGTAAGTCTGGGCTAAACATTTCTTTTTTATCTAAGACCTTAGATTCCGAGCACCGTGAACTAAAGATCTTGGCCGATTATATTATCAAAAATTACCTGGACACCAGTCGTAAACCGATTCCCAATAGGTTCAAATGGACCCATCAAAATCCAACGCCAAACCCCAAAGGAGTCCCCTCTTGGGCCAGATTAAAAGGCCTAGATGATCCAAAAAAAATGCGTAGGATTTGGCGGAAAGTCAAAAGGCAGTTGAGCTGCTTTAAATTTTTTAGGGATATGATCGCCGATTATTGTAATGACGATCTTTAAAAAACCTTCAGTCCCAAAAACCAAATAAAATCCCGTCATGCCCATTGGCCCAGGCCCAGTAAGGCCAAAGCCAAAGACCTTTGGCTTTGGCCAGGTGGCTTGTCAATGGGTTTTAGTTGACCAAAAAGGGAACTCTTGCCTTTTTTGGCTAACTGAAATAAACTAGCTTCGGTCGAGGGCTCGGAATTTTGATCCGGTCCCGTAATTTTATTCGCTTGGCTTGCCGCGCGAAAGCCCAACGGCCCCGTCAAGGGGTTCCCGTAAGGCGCTTTTGGCGGAGGCCATATTTTTTTTGTCCAATCGATTACGCCGTAGAGACCCAGGTTTTTAAAGCCAGTTCGCTTTTTTTTCTAAACCAGAAAATGATTTTTCTAGTTTAACCGGGGTTTGTCGCGGCGATCGTTTTTTTAACATGAGGATTATTATGGAGCTTTATCCCATCACGCGCCAGGGCATGGCTAAATTGCAAAAAGAACTTGATCGTTTGATCAAGGAGGAGCGTCCCAGGATCATAAAAGCCATTGAAGAAGCCAGGGCTCACGGGGATCTTTCGGAAAACGCCGAATACCACGCCGCCAAAGAAAGGCAGAGTTTCGTCGAAGGAAGGATAGGGGAGCTCCAGACCCAGCTGGCCACTTCTCAGGTCGAGGAGATAAAAGGGCCTTACAGCCGCTGCGTTTTTGGGGCCACGGTCACCTTGGAACACGTGGACACCGGGGATGAAAAAACCTACACCCTGGTGGGACCATATGAATCGGCCCCGGAAAACGGCCTGTTATCCGTGGCCACCCCGATCGGCCAGGCCCTTTTGGGCCGGGAAGAGGGCGATGAAGTCAGGGTCAATACTCCAAGAGGCCCCCAAGATTTCGTGATAGTCACCATCAAGTGAGTAAAAAAAAACTTTTTGGTTGACTCCCTTTCCCCTTGATTGAGCTTTAATGGGGCGCGTTCTGGCTTTTTACCCCAGGCCGCGCCCTTAGGTTTTTATAAAAGCCCAGCTCGCCTGGTCCCTCGCCATCCTGCCCAATAAGCCAGTTAACCTGGGCCTTATTGGGCCGCCTTGCCTTTCCTCTCAAGTCATAGGCCATCATCCACGGTTAGGGCCGAGGCCCTTGGCCCTTGGGCCATCGAGTCGGCTAAACTTGGGCCCCCCTTGAATTAGTTCTAAGATAATTGTATTATTGTAGCATGAAAAGTTTAAGGTTAGATTTTAACTTCTTTATAAAGGTCTAACGTAACTATTTATAGTAAATAATTTTTAAAAGCGCTTCTTTTTTCTCTGAGAAATTAAAAATAACTATTTTTATTTAGCTCAATTTGTTTTAGTTCTTTAAAAGTACTTTCTTTTAAGAGCCAAAGGGAAAAGAGTTTATTCGAGGTTGGTTTTCTGGAAGTTTGCCGGCCTGAGGGGCTCAAAAGCGCTCTGGGGGCCGGGCCGCTGGTTTTTTTTATAAATTGACCATATATCGATCGGCCGGTTTAAGGCTAAAAGCCGCTAAGCCGCCTTGGTTTTAATTTGTCCCAGGGCCGCGAGCCTTGGGTCATTAGGATACGGAGATAGTATGAACATAGTCATCGCCGGAGCCGGGGTGGCGGGCGTGACCGCCGCCGAAAAGGCCAGGGAAGTCAATCCCCAGG
>JAITJP010000323.1 GCA_031278835.1 Deltaproteobacteria bacterium | reverse complement strand
GAATTAAAACTGCTCTAAAGCATAATTTTATAACGCTAAAAATATACCAAAATAATAAAATCAATTATTTCATCGAAATTAACCAGATAAAAAATAACAAACAAGGGAAAAAATTTCATATTAATGGCCATTGTCCTGGGCCTGAAGCCTGACCGATTAAGGCCCAGAGCTAGAGCTAGCCATGGAATAGCCTGGTCCCCCGTTTCTGATTCGGTTTCGTTTTCGGTTTTGGTTTCTTTTTCCGGTTTTGTTTCTGATTTTTGTTTACTGGGCCGGGTCATTGGCTAAAAGAAAATCTTATTGACCAGAGCCGGGCGGCCAGGAAATTTTGGCCCCTGGCTCTAGGGGCATTTTTTTCTCCGCGGGCCAAGCGCCTTAAGATTAATCAGGGTTGGGCATTTGCGGTCTCGATAGGCCTTAAATAATAAGGACCTTAAGAGAGAATTCTCCTAAGGCGGATCTTTTTTTAAAGGACAAATCTTTATAAAGGTTCAGCCCAGCTTAGGAGAAAACTTTATTGGGGAGCGGTTCTCCTTAAGGTAGAAATATCTCAGGATTTTTAATGAACCCTTGGCCGGAACAAGCCATCCGGTTAAATTTTTCCCCTGGCCTGGGCCAGGGGGCCATTTAGGTGACATTATGAGGTGCCCTTACTGCGGCCAAATGGACAATAAAGTTATCGATTCCAGAATAAGTCGCGACAAGCTGGCCGTTCGTAGGCGCCGTGAGTGCCTGGTTTGCGACCGGCGGTTTACCACCTATGAAAGAGCCGACGAACATATCCCCATGCTGATAAAAAAGGACGGCCGAAGGGAGCCCTACTCGAGGGCTAAGTTAGCCAAGGGCATCACCATGGCCGCCCAAAAAAGGCCGATCCCGGTGGGTGATATCAATAATTTCATAGACCAACTGGAGCGTCAACTCCAAGAGACCGGTTACAACGAGGTCAAGACCTCTGAGCTGGGCGAAAGGGTCTCTGACTTCCTAAGGTGCACCGACCAGGTGGCTTACGTTCGCTTCACCAGCGTTTATAAGCGCTTTACCAACCTTGAGGACTTTGATCGGGAGATCCGTCAGCTTGACCTGGATAAAAACACCAAAGTTGAACCGATCACCCCGATTAAAGGGGTCAAAGTCGGTAAAGGGGATAAAGTCCGAAAAGCCTAAAGCCCCGGGCCAAGCTCCCGGCCCCAAGCTAAAAACGCCTAAACTTTAACCTTTTGACCCATTTGGCGCCAAAACTCCCATAAATTATCTTAGGCTAGCTAGTTTTTTTTTCAGCCAAATGAGTAAAAAAGTAAAAAATGTTGATAGGCTCTAGAGATTAGGGCCTATTTGGCGGATAATTTGGTCCTCGAAAGCCGGCTTAGTCAGAAAGATCAAAAGGGCTGGGCCAAAGCCTGACCATTTGGGCCATTAAGCCAAGCCCGGGGGCCCGGCTTATGGAGCGCTTGGGCCCGGTTAGAGATGGCGGTTTTTTGTGACTAGCTAATAAATAAAAAGTAGCTTATGGTTATGTAAGAATGGAAATTATAAAGTAAAATGGAATTTTAGGTAAAAAATAGAGACCGGGTTGGGAATTTAATTGAAGCTTTGGGCTTTTTTGGGGGGGCGGCCCGGCTTGAGGGGGTCAAGATCGGGGGCCTGGGCTTTAGAGATAGGTTGAACAATAGATAATTCTAAAAATTTTTCTAAGATTGTTAAAGGGCTGAGTAATTTTTTGACGATTTTGATGAGGGCCTAAATCGCGGCATCTTGACAGGGGCAATAGACTTGAGTTAATATCAGCCTTAGAGCGTTTTTGTTCTGGAATAATTGATATTAAGTGTTAGACAAATAAGAATAGTTTTTCCACTAAAAAGATTATTTATTCTTTAATTTGTAATCTATCCTAACTTTAACTATTAAAATGTTTCTTTAGTTTTCTGTTTACTCCCGTTGGCCGGCGAGATTATGGCTAGCTGGCCCATGGATAAATTGATCTTTAATCCTGGCTTTGGTAATTGTGGAAAGACAGATACAAAATAATTACGTCAATAGCCCAGTCGACGCCGAATTTTCGGAGTTAATGGATTTTTCCTACGACATGGCCAAAAAATTGTTGCCTTTTTTGGCCAGAAGGCGAATTCCCTTGACTCCAGAAAACTATCATCTTTTTTATGATTACTTTCTGGGCTCCAATCCCGAATTGACCCGTCAGTTAAACGAGGCCTTACAAAAAGAATCTTTGTTTACCCCAACCGTTAGTAAGAGGATATATAAGGCATTTTACGAGATAGATTCGGAAAAAGTCAAGGTAATAACGGAGATGGGGGAACAAATAGGTTCTATATCTAATTCTTTAGAAGAGAACATAGGTCAAAGTTTAGATTCAACTGGCCGGTTCCAGCATTTTTTGAATGATTCGGTCTCCCAAATCGAGCACGGCCAGCTCAGGGCCGAGGAGATGAAGTTTCTGGTCGATAGTTTACTTAGCGAGACCAAGAACGCCTTGGATAGTCAGTCGGCCTTGGCCGATTTGATGGAAGCCTCAAATAAGGTTATCGCCGCCTTGACCGAGGAACTCAAAGACAAGACCAGGCAAGCCAACATTGACGATCTAACTCAGCTCTATAATCGCCGTTTCATGAAACAGCGCTTTACCGAGCTTATCAATGAGTATTCGGGCCAGAACTATAAGACTTTGAGCATGGCCATCTTTGACTTGGATCGTTTTAAGACCATAAACGATACCTGGGGTCACTCGGTCGGCGACAAGGTCTTGGTCATCACTTCCAAGATAATCAAGAGCTTTGCCGGGGAACGCCACGTGGCTTGTCGCTACGGAGGCGAGGAATTTGTCATACTATTCGTGGGCTTGGAAGAAAGGGAAGTTGAATCCCTAACCGAATGCGTCAGAAAGAAGCTCGAAGAGACCCAAATTACCATCCGCGGAGAAAACATTCCAGTCACCATCAGCGCTGGAATAAGTTTTTACCTGCCCGGTGAGGACGAGATCGCCTTTATCACCAGAGCCGATAAGGCCCTCTATGAAGCCAAAGCGGCCGGCCGTAACCAAGTCAAAGTGGCCAGAGAATAAGTAAATCTTTCGCCGCGGAAAACGATTTTAAGCCTAAAAATTTTCCAATTTTAATAAGGGTATTTTGCTTATCCCAAGCCGATATTTT
>JAITJP010000309.1 GCA_031278835.1 Deltaproteobacteria bacterium | reverse complement strand
CCGGCCGGGGCGTAAATGGGCGTCCCGATGGGTCCGGCCAGATCCAAGCCCTGATGCATGTCAGAGCCTTTGCCAAAGGGAGAAGCTCGATAGCCAAAGCCCGAGGTTAGTCTAGCCTTAACCACGGGCAGGGTTACCGGCGTGGCCGAAAGAAGCGTTCCGGAACCCTCCAGGGCCGAGGTCAGCTCGCTTAGGGCCATGTCAACCCCGGCGGAATTACGTTCCAACCTATCCAGGTCAGCGTGAATGCCCTTAATGGCCTCGGCCGGGTTTTTCCACTTCTGGGCCGTGGCTTTGGTCTGGGTGTTTAAGCCGCCTTGGCCTTCCAAGCCACCCCAGGTCCAGGCCACCGTGGCCGTCAAGGCCGGCCAGAGTTTTTCCAAGGTGGCCGACTCGGGTAGGCCCAACAATTGATTGTATTCTTGGGTTAGTAAATCAAGATTTTTTTCGCGTTCTCTCAAGCCCTCAAGTTTACGGTCCATGTCCTGGAGCCGTTCACCTATGGCCAGAAGCTGTTTATCTTTTCCGGTATTTTGACTTTTTAAAAGTTCAAGTTCCATGCTTTGATCCTTGACCCCGTCCAAGGCCAGCCAAGAATAAAGCGAATAAATAACCATGGTCCCAAAGACCAATACGAATAAAAATATCAGAACGGTCAAACTCCAGACCGAAGCCGAAAAACTTTTTACCGAAGGGATGCCATCGCCTTCGTTCATAACGCAAATTCTAAAGCGCCGTGCCATAACTAAAAAAAACGTACCTCCGATTCCCCCGAAAAATTTTTTAAGGCGGAATTTATTTTTTTCCAAGGGGATTCTACCAAATGAGAGGGTCAATGGCAACCAAAAAAATACCTGGCCCACTTGCCTAAATTAGAGTAATTTCTAAATATTTATCGGCTCGTGTCCTCCTCTCCCCTCCCCTTTGACTTAACACTTCCGTAAAAAAAACTATCATTTCTCCTTTCTCTAACCCATTAAACTTCTTAAACCATATGATCTTTATCTCAAACTCAATATTACACCACTATTTTTTTGGCTAACTATCAGACAAATTGTTATTTCCCTCCCCGCCCCCATTATTAAAGTCCATAAATGATTTGACCTTTTCCATTGCCTATTTTTTGCCCTCCCAGTTAATAGCTATACCGCTTGACCAATACTTAATTTTCATATCTACTAAGCCATATGTTTAATTTTATGCCTCCGGGGCTTTACTAGCGCGCTCTCATGATATTTGTTTAATAGACCAGGATTACCTAAGCAAAGGCTCTAGGTTTTATTGTCTAGACAAACCCTCTGAACTTCTTGAGCTTTTGGCGAGAGAGCTATTTTTATCTTATATTTTGAACCAAGGGCCAATGGCCTAATATTGGTTCTCTGATTTCAGGCCTTAATTTCAGCCATAAATCTTTAAGATCACATATTGGCTAGATATTCATGAAATTTTTTAGAGCTAAATTGATTCTAACATTCATAATTAGTCTCTTTATTGTCAATTTTATTAAGACCTATAACTTTTAAGGCTTAAAATAAGCATGATTTCCCCTGCCTTTTTCGTTGACCCGGGAAAAACCGTTAACAAAAATCCAAAATTTAAGTTAACGATTTAGGATCTTTGGATTTTACTCTTGGAAAGATTGGCCCAGGGCTAACTTTTGTCAATGCTTAAAATCGGTCTAGTCAGGATAGATGTTTTGAGGTATCCTTTCCCATGCGACTCGGTCATGAGTCGATTTTTTAAGCCAGTTTAGGGCGGCCCGTCAGGGTCAGTCAGGGTCAGTCAGGGCCAGTAAGGGGTCAGTAAGGAGTCAGTAAGGGCCAGTAAGGGGTTAGTAAGGAGCCAATAAGGAGCCAAAGGCTGAGGCAGCTTAAAACTTAGGCGCCCTTTCTGGGGGTCAGGCTAACCAAAGCCAGCCACAGAGAGCCATCTTTGACTTTTGAGCCAAAGGGACCTAATGGTTCGCCTTTTTCTGGCCATGATTTTGATTTTAGACTTTGGCTTGTTTTACCTAATGGCTAAGGCCACTTGTTTGTTTTTTGAAAGTAGCGTTTAGGTCGTGATTTTTCAGGAGCTTAAGATGTCCCAAAAGCGCAAGCGCGACGGTAGCCGAAAAGCCATTTATATTTTTCCCAATTTATTTACGACCATGAGTCTGTTTTTTGGCTTCTATTCCATCATGAGCGCGGTGCAGGGCCGCTTCTATATGGCCGCTTGTTTGATACTGGTGGCTACGGTTATGGACGGGCTGGACGGCACGGTGGCCAGGATGACCAAGACCACCAGTTTATTTGGGGTTGAATACGATTCATTGTCCGATCTTTTGTCTTTTTGCGCCGCTCCCAGTGTTTTGATTTATCTTTGGGCCTTAAAACCTCAAAACCTGAGGTTTAGTTTTTTACCGGTTCCTGACGACCATAGTTTGGGTCTGGGCCTGATCGCCGCTTTTATTTATTTAGCCTGTGGGGCCTTGCGACTGGCCAGGTTTAACGTTTCCGTGGGACACCGTGACCCCGGTTTTTTTCAAGGCCTTCCGACCACGGCGGCGGCCGGCATCGTGGCGGCGGCCGTTTTGTGGCATCATCGCTTTCCCGGACAAATTATCAAGCCCAACGGCACCTGGGCCTTGGTTTTTATCGTCATCTTGGCCCTTTTGATGGTCTCAAATCTTGATTTTCTGAGTTTAAAAAATAAAATTTTTACCAAGAATAATCATCCCTTTGAAACCCTGGCCATTTTGATAATTATCTTTGCCTGCCTAATCATCAAGGCCAAGACCATACTGTTGCCCATTTCTTTCGTCTATCTGGCTTTGGCCCCAATCATAACCATCGTTCGAAGGCTTAGACGCGCTCCCGACGGACCCGACAAAATCCCCAAATCGGAGGCCGACTCTGAGGCCGAGGATAGCCAAAGCGAGGACTAGGTTTGAACTGGTCTAGGTCCGCTCTGGGCCTGATTTAGGACTGGCTTAAGCTGGGCCCTTCTGGGCTGGCCCAAAAGCGCCCTGACCTGGGTAGGCCTGGGCGGGTCCGGTTAAGCCCAATCGGGCTTGGCTAAAAATTAAGCGCTTGTGGGCCTTTAAGTTTAATCTTAGCGCTGCCTTGGTCCTACCTTGGAAAGGTCTTGGCCGTCTCTTAGTTAGGCCTTGGGTAGTTATTTGACCCGTCCCTGTCCTTTGAACTTACCAATATTACCTGGTCGGGCTTGGGATTGACATTTTTTAAATAGCTTTTTGACTAATTTAAGATCCGGGAATACCATAATTTTGAAATATATGCTACAATATTGTTGTATATCTTAACCTAGGCCTGGGCCGGCCAAAATCAAGTCCGGCCCAATAAGTCTAAAAGTAAATTCAATAAACCTACGATATTTTTCTCTGACGCCGAAATTTTGGTCCATTTTAAATGAATCTGACCCCGTTATCTGGGGCCCTGCTGGCCGTGGCCGTATTTCTGGCCGCCACGGTCGTTTGGAACCTAACCCGCACCAAAAGAAAGGTAGCCGGCTCCAAAGGCCCCAAACGTTTCCCGCGTTCAAATAACCGTTCCACCCCCTACGGTAGGCCCAGACCCCGCTCCAATAATGGCACCTTTAGGGCCCTGGCTATCTGGGGAACGGCGGTTATTTTGATCGGCTGGGTGGCTTTGTCTTTGGCCAACCCCGGCCAAGGCCCGGATTCCAGCCATGACGCCCAGGCTCAAGAAACGGCTCCCCCTCAAGAACCGGCCAAAAACTCCGTTCCCGTTTACACGGCCAGCTTGAGCCCGCCGCCGCCTCCGGGAACGCCCTCGCCCCCGTTAAATCTACCCTTTTTGGAGCCTCCTCCCGAAGCGGCCGCCCCGCGGCCGGCCATAGCCGATGTGGGCACCAAGATTCAGGTCAAAACCGCCCCCGGGCCCCTAAAAGTAGCCGGTAGAGCTAATATCCAAGAGGCCTTCGAGTTGATTTCAACCCCCGGTTCGTCGCCCAGTCCGCCCTTAAGTACCTTCGCCCCCTCGGATCAAGTAATTGACCCTGATAACCCTGGCTCCCTAGGCCATGGGGCCTTGGCCATGGCTCCCAGCGTCAGCCGCATGGAACCCATCGGCCTAAGCCTAGCTCCCAAGGATGAACCAAGGGCGACCAAGGTTTTGGAACCGGCCCAAGAGCGGCCCCGTTTGGTGCCTCAGCCCAAAGACAACCCTGTCCAAGTGGCCTCAACCCCCAGGGCCAACCCCGGGGGCAGCCTTAGCGCCCCGCCCAGCTCAGGCTCAAAGCCGCCGCCTTTAACTAATCCCGATTCCACTGGGGCCATTACTTACACGGTGCTATTGGGCTCCTTTGGCAAGGCCGAAAACGCCGAACGTTTAAGACTTCGTATGGTCGAGGCCGGACTGCCCGTCTCCGTTTCCCAAGTCAAGTCAACCGATGACAAAGTTTGGTACCGGGTCATGAGTGGAAACTTTAACACTGAAAACCAAGCCAACGCCTATAGCCGCGAGTTACGGGATAAAAACCTGACCGATCAAACCTTTATTTTTAAAAACAAATGAGCCTTAATATTCAACTTTTTTGCCATAAAGCTCTTGGCCATTAAAAGCATAAATCACCATCGTCCCTGGTAACCATCCAAAATTTTAAAAAAAACGGATTTACCCAAAGCCCTTTTTTCTTAACCGATAAACAAAACCTTATGCGCCTAGTTTCCACCGACATCATTAAGGCCGAGGTCACTAAACTTTTTCAGAGCTCGGCTTATATTTTGGCCGAAAAAGTAAAAAGCCACCTGGCCGAGGCCCTGGGACGGGAACAATCCCCCCAAGGCCGCATGGTCTTGGAGACCTTGATAAAAAATCACCAGATGGCCCAAAACACGACCGTGCCCTTGTGTCAGGACACCGGGTTGGGCCAAGTCATCATAGAACTGGGCCAAGAAGTCTCTCTGGAAGGCCCGGCTTTATTCGATTGCGTCAACCAAGGCATGACCCAGGCTTATGACCAGGCTTTTTTGCGCAAATCCACCTGCCATCCCCTGGGCAGACAAAACCGCGGAGACAATAGCCCGGTTAGTTTGGAAACCATCATCGTGCCCGGTCATGAGGTAAAAATCATAGTCCTGGCCAAGGGCGGCGGCTGCGACAACAAAAGTAAGCTGACCAATTTACCCCCAACCGTTTCCCGGGAAACCCTGGTCAAAACCATCTCCTCAATCGTTCTTGAGGCCGGTCCGGACGCCTGCCCCCCTTACTTTGTGGGCGTCTGCCTAGGCGGCAGTTTTGAGTCCGCTCCCAGGCTGGCTAGACGGGCCTTGGTCGATATTTTCGAAAACCCGCCCATGAACCAAGAAGAAATGGCCCTAGCCGACGAGGTCCTTTTGGCCATAAACGCCTCAGGCCTAGGCCCCATGGGCCTGGGTGGCCAAATCACCGCCCTGGGCTTAAGGTTAAAACTCTACCCCTGCCACCTGGCCTCCCTGCCCATTGCCGTAAACTTAAACTGTCATTCCCTGCGCACTTCCCGGGTCACCCTCTAGGCCCCATTTTTTTCTTTGCCCCAAGGCCAAAATTTCAAAACTTAAACCTGAAATTTTCACCTTTTAGCTGCCCCGACTCAGGCTTAGTCTTGAAACAAACCCAGAGGGCTTTTTTGCCACTCTCAATGCTCCAAAAACAGGCCCACAAAGGCCTCTAGAAGGGCCGTAGAGCCCTTGGAAATGAAAATCGTACCTTTGGCACCACCCAGCCGCCACCGAGCCCTTAGAGCCGCTTAGGGCGAGTTTAAAAAATCTGGCCTAGAAAAAAG
>JAITJP010000304.1 GCA_031278835.1 Deltaproteobacteria bacterium | reverse complement strand
CCATGGTTTTGACGTCCAGGCCGGCTTCTTTAAGGGCGTTCACGGTCTCTTCCATGGCCGGCATGGTCGTGGTCAGAAGGGCGCTTAGGCCAACGATCTTGGCCCCGTTTTTCTTGGCCGCCTCGACAAAGGCCTTTGGTTCAACGTCCACGCCCAGATCGATGATTTCAAAACCGCCGCCTTCGAGCATCATGCCGACCAAATTTTTCCCAATGTCATGCAGATCGCCTTTAACCGTCCCGATGACAATGAGTCCGGCCGAGGAGCCCCCGCCCTCGCCAAGCTTGGGCTTTAAGATCTCCAAGCCTTTTTTCATGGTCTGGGCGGCCATGAGCATTTCCGGCACGAACAGCTCGCCCTCGGAAAACTGCTTGCCGACATAGTCCATGGGGGCGATCAAGCCCTCTTGGAGTAATTTTTGGATGTCGGTGCCGGCCTTGATTTCTTTTTCAATCAAGTCCGGTATGGCCTCTTCGTCAAAATCGATGACGGCTTGATAGACGTCTTTAATGGACATATGGCTCTCCTCTAGGAAAAATAAATTCTTTTGGCCGAATAAAGCCTGATTTTTTTCGCTCACCGGCCCCTTTTGCTACAATTCTTGGCCAGGAATTCCTTAAATCATCAAAAGCCCTTATGGCTTTAATATCTTTTAACCAAAAAGACCTCAGACGACTCCCAGCCTCAGCCCTTCGAACCATTAAAACTCCCAAAATCAATTAAACAAAAGTCAAAGCGATAACCTTTGGTCAGAGCTGGTGATATCGTTTTTGTTTTGCCCAAATGAAATACGATTTTGATAAGTTTTAACTTAAAAACTAACCAAACTATCTTAGGGTCCTCTTGGCCCGTAAACGGTCAGATGGCCCCAGGGAGCCCTTGGCAGTCCTGACCCCAGGGTTTTCCCCAGTTTTTTCTCCCAAAGCTCTTCTGGGCCCCTTTTTGACCGTTTACGGGCTATTTTTTGAGGCTAGCTGAGCTGGTTATTTTGGGAACCGACAAAATCTCCCAATCGCCCCAACTCACCGGGCTCAATTTTTTTTCTTTTTTTTGGCCCCAGGGTCTAAGAACCCAGGCCGGCCTGGGCCAGGGCGGTGGGTTTTTTCCTGTCCTCCAGGGCCCTAAGGAGGCTCCACCAGGTCACCGTGGTGATAACGACCGCGGCTCCCAAAAAGGCCCAGCGGCCAGGCTTTTCGCCAATAAAGATATAGACCCACAGGGGGCAGAGAATGGGTTCCAACATGGTCACCAAAACCAGTTCCAGGGAAGTCACCCTGGAAATGGTTAAGGAGTATAGGTAACTGGGCAGTCCCAGTTGGAAAATACCCAAAATAACCACGAAAAGTAAGCCGGTTGGCGAGGGCCAGGGGGCTTGAATGGCCCAAACTCCAATGACGAAGGCCAGGATATTACCCAAAATCAGGGCGTCGATGGGCCGGTTGTCTTTGAGTTTTCGCATGAAAATGGCTTGAAGGCCATAGAACATGCCGCCGGTTAGGGCGATGAGGTTGCCCAAAATACCTTTGGTGGTCAGGCCGTCAAAGAAAAAGATGACCACGCCGCCAAAAATCAGGATCATGAAAAGGAAATCTCGTTTGGTGACTCGCTCTTTGACGAATATCGGGGCCAGGCAGGCCACCCAGATGGGCGCCGTGTAGTATAAAACAATGGCGTTGGCGGCCGTGGTTAACTTCATGGCAAAGATATAGGTCAAACATAAAGCCCCATAGCAAGCGCCGGCCAACCAATGGGTCTTGGTCAGGGAGCGAAATTTAAAATCTCGGCCCAGTAGAAAATACATGGTCAGGGCGGCGATTAAACTTCTGGCCGAACATAGGGCCAAAGGCGACCAGACGATGGCCTTAATGAGCGCCCCGGAGCTGCTCCACATGACCGCGACAAGAACCAACATGAGTAAGGCCGACGACTTGGATTTCATCTCGGACATGTAAACAATCTCTAGGGGACAAGCGCTTTTTGATGAGCGCTTTAGATATGAGCGGCTTTCATCTTGGCCACCAGGTTATCGATGTCTTTGACCAAGTTGGCATCCAGGTCGGGGGTTTTATAGTCGCCGATTCTTTTTTCGATGATTTTTTGGGCCTTGGTGACCATGTCCAGGGCCCCTTCTTTTTTCCAACCGGATTCGTCATATTTGTTGAAAATAAAGTGCTTGTAGAAAGACTCGCGGCAGAGTTTGGCCGTTTCCTTTCTGGTAAGGTAGCTGCCCCCGCTACCGGTTTCGATGATGGCCTTAAGATCCAGGGTCTCGGGGGTTACCGGGTATTGCTTACAAAGGTCGCGCATGTAACCGGCCAGCTCCTCGTCCATGATCCATTTTTCGAAAGAAATACCGATAAAACAGGCTATCTGGCCAAAGGCGTGGAGGACTATGTTGGCCCCGTTTCGTATGGTGGTGACCATGGTCAGAGAGCCCTCGGTCATGGCCTGGCCGTCCGGGAGATGGGAGTCGGTTAAGGATCCGCCGGTCCGGCAGGGCAAAGAATAATACCTGGCCAACTGGGTCACGGCCGAAAAGATCCACATGGATTGGGGACTGGCGCACTCGCCCCCGCCCGTTTTCATGTAAATGGGGCAAGAATTTGAGCCGTAAACCACGGGCGTTCCCGGGTTAACCAGCTGGGCCAAGACGATGCCGCCCAAAACTTCGGCGTTAATTAAGGCCATGAGGCTTGGCAGCCTAATGGGGCCCGAGGCCCCGGCCATGATCATGTTGTGAATGATGACCGGTTGTCTCCGGGCGGCGAAGGCCAAGATGGAACTGGACATCTCCGAGGAGTAGGAAAGCGGCGAGAGGGGGTTAATTAAGCCCATGGTCACCGGATGATCGTCTAAATATTTCTCGCCAAAAACCAGTTCCAGGATCTTCATGGTGTTTTCGGCGGCCCTCTTATGGTCGGTACTGCCCATGAGCGGTTTGTCGCTTAAAACCAAAGCCGCCCTGACCATGTCCAGATAACTGGTGGCCGCCGGAATATCGCTGGGGGCCAGATACTTAAAGGCGTGGAAATCGATGACCGGCGAGGTCTGGACGAGTTTTACGGCCATCTGGTAATCGGCCAAGGTCCCGGACTTTTGGGTCCCGTCGGGCAAAATGATAAAGGGTGGCCCATAGGTGGGGGCCAAGGCGTAATCGTTTCTACCCACCCAGCGGGAATTTTCCGGATTGCGGGCGTGAAACATAAAGCGATCCGGGGCGCTCTCCAAGGCCTTTAAAACCTGCCCTTCGGTAAAATAAACCTGGCTGCCGTCAACTTTAAAGCCATGGTTTTTAAAAACTTCCTGGGTTTCGGCGTCAGAGAACCTAATCCCGCTTTCGGCCAAGACTTTCATGGAGGCCTGGTGGATTAAGCCCAACTCGGCTAAGGACAATGACTGGGTTCTTTCGAATAACATAACCTACCTCCGATTATGAGACGACCAGAAGCTTTTTTGAAAAAAATATGTATTTTTGAGTATTTTTTTCTTTTTTTGTATATTTTTTTTGTGATTTTTTTTGTTTTTTTGATCAATGGCTCTCTTGATCAAAGACAAAATTAAATTTTTGATGGTAGATTGAAAAAAAATACCCGAGCCCTTTGGCCTGACCAAAG
>JAITJP010000287.1 GCA_031278835.1 Deltaproteobacteria bacterium | reverse complement strand
TTTTGGCGCCTTGATTTGGCCAGAAATAGTCGGGACTTTGTTTGGCCCTCTTGGCTCATCACCATGGAGTATCCCTTCAAGGCCAAAAAAGGGCCGGCCAAAAGTTTGGCCAGCCAAGATATTTTAGTGACCCCAAAAAACTGGCCTCGAGCCCCTTCCCAAACGGCCCCGTAAAGGGGTCAAATGGCCCCGTAGAGAGGTATCGGAGCCGGACCAGGGTAGACAGTAGGGGTAAGGGCTCAGATGAGCTCCTAGGCCCAATTACGGCCGTTTTGGGCCAGCCCAAAAAAAGGCCCCTTCCAGCGGCTAAGACATCTCGCCAAAACGGCCAGCTTTGGCTAGCTAAAAAACTTTTTAGGCTCATTTGAGTTTAGATTTTTTTTCTTGTTCTCTAAGCTTCATTCTCTCATACAGAACTAAGCACGAGGGCTGTTCTTTACCAAATAAGGCTTTGAGTTTTTTACACCTACTGTAAACGGCCAGACCTAAGGCGATGATCTCTTTAGGCTGGTCTGTTAATAACTTGTCGTAGTACATATCGTCTATTTCATTTAAAGCTTTTATGGCCTCATTGGTTAATTCATGTTCAATGGCCATGGCCAAGGAGTAAGTGTTTTCTGGATACTTTTCTAAGGCATCATCAATACGTTCAGGGCTTATCTTTTCCAAGGCGAGTTGGGCCAAGAATTTGTTTTGTTCGGCTTCGGAAAAAGTTTTCTTGACCAGTTTTACCAATCCCTTAATCCTTTCGGCTTTAACGGGTAGCCGAAAAATCGGATCAATTTTTTCACGGCTAAAATTGGCCAGGGCCGACTCGGCCAAGCCCTCGTCTATCTCTTTTTGAGAAAGCCGATATCTGGCTAATTTGACCAAAAAACGCTGGTCTTTCTCAGCGTCTGGTTTTATTGGCTTAGTTTGATACTTAGCGTTAATGATGAGTTTTACTTTACCTGGCAAGGCTAGACCTAGAGCCGACGAATACATGGGACCGTCTATCTGGGATAGGCCGCAAAAGCCCATGTTATCGAGAAGTAACAGAACCCTTTGTATAAGGGCTTCTTCATTTCTGGCCTCCGGTCGATAACCAATGGAACAAAGAAAAGAGCTAAATATCTCGGTAACCATGTTACCGTCTTTGGACAAAAAGGCCCTTTGGAGTTCTTCACCCTTGGTTTTTAAAGCTTGGTTAGGTTCCTGCCCAAAAACAATTCGAAAACACTCTTGGAAATATGATAAACGAGCCTCGTGATTGGGGAATCCAAACAAATATTCATACGGTCTATCTATGTCGCGATCATATGAGTTCCGAAATAATTTAAACTTTACATCATTCAAGCTTAAGTAACCGAGATAAAAGAGGGCTATCTCGGCTCTAACCGTTCTCAGATCATATTGATTTATTTCAGACAAATTAACCCAATAACTTAGCTCAGAATACAGAAATCCTCTGTGATAGGTTTTTATCATGTCGATTATAAACCTTATGTGTTTACTTTTACCCCAATAAAGACTAAAAGATTTATTTTCAAAAAAATTAATGGTTGAAAAGGGATTAAGAACCCTCGTTTGAGCGTTTAAGTCGTAGGTGTCAAAGTTATAGCCGCCGTACCAGCGGATAATTTCGGCTCTCAAATCGTCAAGGTTCGCTGAAGGCTCCATTTGGCCGCTTTTTTTTAATTCGATAAGTGTGGTTTCCAAGCCATGGCTAAAAAAGGCCTCAAATTCCTCCAAGGTAAAACCGCAAAGACAGGCGTTTTCGGAGTCAAACGAGATGTTATTAAGGTGAGGGACCAAGCCATACAGTCCATCAAGACCGCATGTAAAAATTCCGGTGACCAAGATAAAGCGGATATATTCGCGGCTTTCCGTGAGGACGTTTATGAATTTTCCTACGATCCTACTATAATCGATCGTAATGGATTGTCTCCAATCGTAATATGTTTGCCCACCCATACTGTAGGTAAACCCGGCATCATAATCGTCAATAAGAACGGCTACTTTTGTGTTATTATTTTGCCTGTAATGTTGTTTGATTAAAGACTTAAACAAATCCGAGTGCGAGTCACCCTTAAGGTTAAGTTTCATTTCTTGAGCGATTTGTTTAACTTTATTTTCGAGGTCTTTCTTTAAATCAGCGGGACTATTCGCCTTGATGTCCAGGGATAGTTTGATGACCGGTATTTTTGGAAAGTCGTAATCGGACTGGCCAATCCAAAGCCCTTGAAATCGTTCGCGGTTTCCGGAAAACAGTTCTTCCAAAGTGCTGACCAGTAGCGTTTTTCCAAAACCGCTTGGCCTTAAAAAAAAATAATTGGCACTTGGCGACTTGACCAGCTCATAGATGAACCTGGTCTTATCAACGTATAATAGATTTTGGTCTATTATTTCGGCGAAAGATTGGTTGGCTATGGGTAATTGTTTTAAGGTCATGGCCTCAATCCCTATGATTCTTCTTGTCGATTATGAAAGCTTGATTTAGCCTAAAATTTCGCGGGGCAAAACATTAGCGCCATTACCAAGCGATCTGATTCAAGTTTTTTTTGGCTAGTGGCCTGCCCTACCCTCTGGCGACCCAAAACCTCCGGCCAAAAGTTGAGCCAACCAATCAATCCCAAAACTTAAAAACTGGCCTCGTGCCCCTTCCCAAACGGCCCCGTAAAGGGGTCATATCGCCCCGTAGAGAGGTTTCAGGGCCGGACCAGGGTAAGAAGTAGGGGTAGCGGCTCAGATGAGCTCCCAGGCCCAATTACGACCCTTTTGGGCCAGCCCAAAAAAAGGCCTCAAACTCCCAGTTTAATAACCAATAATGAATATTTTTGGTGCCTTGATTTGGCCCGAAATAGTAGGGACTATGTTTGGCCCTCTTGGCTCATCACGATGGAGTATCCCTTCAAGGCCAAAAAAGCTCCGGCCCAAATTTTGGCCAGCCAAGATATTTTAGTGACCCCAAAAAACTTGAATCGAGCCCCTTCCCAAACGGCCCCGTAAAGGGGTCAAATCGACCCGTAGAGAGGTTTCAGGGCCGGACCAGGGTAAAAGTAGGGGTAAGGGCTCAGATGAGCTCCTAGGCCCATTTACGGCCGTTTACGGCGGGCCCCAAAAATTTACCCCAGAGTGGCTCTAAGTTCAGTTCGAAAATGGCCAGAATGGAGGCCTTTCCAAACGGTCGGTGGTGAAATTGAGCTAGCCCTTGGAGCCGGCCTGACTGGGCCCTGGGCTTTGAAATTCACTTTTTTTTTTGCCTCGATAAGAATTCTAGCTCATTGGAGTTAAAAAAGCAAATATTTATTTGAGTATATTTTTATCATTGATTTTCAACTAGTTGTTAGGTGGCGGATTATTTTAATTG
>JAITJP010000234.1 GCA_031278835.1 Deltaproteobacteria bacterium | reverse complement strand
GGAGATGGGGCCCAATCCCATTGGCATTTTGTTGAGACTCATGGCCTTAAACGCCGTGGCCGCCGATTATTGGGAGCCCTTAAATTTACCGGGAACGCCAACGCCCGGGCGCTTGGTTGAGATGGCCAGGCAATTGGGCGATGGGCTGGATCGGTTGAGACTGGCCGGGATTAGTTGGGACGAGCTGGAGACTTTTGAGCCCAAAAATTTGACTTTCATGTTGGCCAGAAACTGTCGGCGTTATGACGCCTGGTTGGGCGATCGGGATGACGAGTTTACCAGAAGGGCCAAACTACTGGAGGCCCTAAAAAATGGCCGGCGCTTCAAGACCCTGGAGGGGGTTGAAACCATACATTGTCGGCACTCCAAGAGACTTTCGCCCTTCGAAGCCGAGCTAATAAAAGCCCTGGGTTATCAAAAAAAAGTCGAGCTTAGGATGTCGGCCCCCAAGTGGCTTTTGGAAGAAAAAATTCCGCCCGGGACCAGTTATCATCGTCTGAGATTTATTAGGGATTTGGAAAACTCGGCCAGCCCGGGCTTGAATTTAATCTGGACCGATCTGGAGGATTCACTCAACGGCCAGATCCCGCCGGCCTTAAAGTACGCCTCGGAAAATCTCTTTGGCCCCATGCCCATGGAAGAGGCCCCCGATCCCAGCGGGGTGCTCTCCATCATGGCCGTCCCGACCAAGTACCATGAGGTCGAGGAAGTCGGCCGCAAGCTTAAGGCCCTCTTGGTTAAGGGCGTGCCCTCCTATCGGGTGGCCTTGGCCGTGCCCAGCGTACCGCTTTGGCTCCCGACCATTTTGGACGTGGCCAGGCGTTTTGGCTTACCGCTGCAATTTCCCAGAGGGGCCCCGCTGTCTTCTTTCCCCCCGGTTACCGCTCTACTTGATTTGATTGGTTTATGGGGTTCCAATTGGGAGGTGACCAGGATCCTGAAGGTCTTGGATTCTCCTTACTTTGACTTTGAGCTGGAGGGCCAGTTACGGCCCTACATTTACGAAATAGGCCTTTCCGACGATCGGGCCTCGGGCGGCTTTAAAGTCAACTACGACAAGATCATTGACCAAAATTTAAAGGAAAAACTCAAACCGGCTTATTTGGCCATCAGCCGCCTAAAGCACGCCGAAATGAACCTCATGGCCGCCAAGACCTGGAAGTCCTTTCGGGACAGGCTGCAAAGCATCCTTAAGAGTTTTTCTTGGCCCGGCCTGCCCCTGGAAGAGCCCTCGACCAAAGACAGCGATCACTATTTATGGGTCAGAACCTCGACCGACCAAAGGGCCGTGCAATTCATGGCCGAAAGCATGGGCGATCTCTTTGACGCCTTGGTGGCCAGCCAGCACTCGCCCCCGGTCAGTTTGGAGACCTTTAAACTTTGGCTGAACACCTATTTAACCCATCTTACCTATGAAACCCACGCCGGCCACAACATGGGCATCAAGGTACTTAATTACTTGGATCTTCAGGGGGCCTTTTTTGAAGCCTTGTTTTTAATGGGCTTAAACGACAAGGTCTTTCCGGCGGCCCGGGCCGAGCCCTGTTGGTGGCCTGAGGGCTTGGTCGAGGATTTGGCCAAGACCACTTTGGGCCGAAGGCTTTGGTACACGGCCTCGGAAAACTACCACAAGGAAGAAGACGTGGTCGCCCAGGCCCTGGCCCAAGCCAACCAGGTGACCATTTCTTACCAAACCTCGACCGAGGACATTAGGCCGGCTTTACCCTCGCCGGTGGTCGAGAGTTTAATCGATTTGTTTCCCGAGGGCCTTTTAACCGTCGAGCGTCCCGGCTGGCCCCTGCCGCCCCCGGCCGAGCGGGTCTGCGATCCCGGCGAGCTCTGGCTAAACTTGGTGGTCAACCATCCCAGCAAAAGGGCCCCGGAAATTTTTACCAAAAGCTCCAGGCGGCCCCATGACGATTCCGAGGGCTTGTGGGCCTCGATTTGGGCCAGACGGGCCTCATTGGGCCGGGTTCAGGAGAAATTAAGCCCCGCCCAGATCGAGGCTTGGCTGGAAACTCTGGACAAATACGAGGGACGGCCCAATTTCAACGTCAAGCAGTTAACCAGCTTTTCCGATTGCCCCAGAAGCTTTTGGTATAAGGAGATGTTAAAACTTAGTTACTGGCCCGGCCCCTTGGAGCAGTGGTCAAGCGCCGATCAAGGCCAAGTTCTTCACCAGACCTTGGAGCGTTTTCTTAGCCCAGCCGCCACCAGGGAAACCAAAGATTACGGGGTCAGTCGGCTTAAATACATTTATTGGGAACTGGTCCATCGCCATTACTGCTACAAGCCGGTGGGCCGAAAACCCATCTTTGACGCCTTGACCCTAAAACTTGAGTCGGCCCTGATGGCCTGGGTGGAACGTCATAAGGATCTGGCCCAAGCCGAGATCGCCGCCATAGAGTGGTCCTTTGGGGCCAGGCAGGGTAACCACGCCGCTCCCTACAAGGTCAATTCCCCCTCGGGCTCCTTTTATCTGTCCGGCCGAGTCGATCGGGTGGACCGGGAAGGCGGCCACGTGGTGGTTAGGGATTACAAGACCAATCGCAGCGCCTTTTACGCCCCGGGCGGCAAAAAACCGGCCGAAGGCCGTAGGCCCAATTGGCACTATCCCATGATCCTTTACGCCTTGGCGGCCAAGGAAAATTTTAAGGCCGAGGCCGAACCGGTCATAGAGTTTGTCGATCCCAGGGAGGGTCAGGATCAACTCTGGATCGACCCCGGGGAACCGGCGGAATTATCGGAACTCTGGGAAAACCTTTTGACGGGCGATTTGACCACCCAGCCCGACAGCAAAAATTGCGATTTTTGCGCTTTTTTCCGCCTGTGCCGTCCCCATTCCCGGATAGGCTTGGTCAGAGGCGATGGCGATGAAGGCCGGTCCGAAGATTGACAGAGCCGGGCCGGATTATGCCTTGGTTTTTCATAACTTTGTCGCCAGTTTTAAAGTAAATGAGTAAAAAAAGGACGGGTAGGTTGGTTTTGGTGTTTTTTCATGACTAGCGAGTTTAATCTATCCCAAAGGGCGGTTCTTGATTGCCAGGAAAATTTTTGCGTCACGGCCGGGGCCGGTAGCGGAAAGACCGGGACCATTGTCGAATATATCATTCGGCACGTGGAAAGGGATTTGGAAAACAACTCCATCCTCCAAGTCTTGGCCCTAACCTTTAGTGAAAAAGCCGCGGCCGAGATGAGCGAGCGGGTTTCCAAGGGCATTAGGGAACGGCTTAGGGCGGCCAAGCGCCAAGGCGACCTTAAGATGGTCGCTCTATGGGAAAGGGAGTTTAGGCGCCTGGGCCAAGCCCAAATCGGCACCATCCACGGCTACGCCTTTGGTTTGGTCAAAAACTACTCGCATTTATTGGGCCTACCCTCCAATCTTGACGTAAACGCCGTGGAGTTCAATACCTTTGATTTGGTGGACGTTTTAAAGGATCTTTTAAACGTCGGCAACGGCGATTTATCTTATCTGATAAGGATTTTGCCCTTATCCGGTGACAACGGACCCAGTATCATTGGCTGGTTACGCGACTGCGTCTCGCGCATGAACTCCTGGGGTCTTAGCGCTTTAAGAAGCGGGGTCAAGCCGCCCCAAGCCGAACCGGCTTTGTTGTTCGCGGAATTTTCCGAGGCCGTGCTTTCGGCGGCCAAATATATCGAAAGTTCGGCCTTTGACGAGCAAAAGTATGCCCTGCCGGCCCAGGGGGTTAGGGGTTTGATGGATATTTTGGAGCACCTTAAGCGCCAAAAAAGCGTCATTAAAGATCCCGCGATACCTTTGTTGACCGAAAATCTTACGGTGGCCCACCTGCCCAAGTTTCTTTTTCATTCCGACCCCTTCGTGGCCCGCCTGTCCAGTTGGAGAAAAAAACAAAATCACAATCATAAGCAGGAAATAAACGAGGCCTTTGCCAAATTAAAGTCTTATCTGGCCTCCATGGAAGCCGGGCCGGTCACCCAGGCCTTGGTTAACCTGGCCAATCTTATGCCGCCTTTGATTCGGGCCAAATGTCAGGCCCGTTCCCAGATAAGTTTCGACGACATGCTCTCCCACGCCCGAAATTTGTTAAAAAATAACGGCGACATCAGGGCCCAGGAAGCCGCCAAGTGGAAACTGATCATCATTGACGAGTTTCAAGACACCAATCGTCTCCAAGCCGACCTTATCGCCCAGCTTATCCCCCAAAGCGGCCAGGCTTTTGTCTTTGGCCAGCTAAACTGGCCCGATCTTCCGTCTAAATTGAGGGTGGTGGGCGATCCCAAGCAATCGATTTATCGCTTTAGAGGCTCTGAGCCTTCCATCATGGCTAATCTCTCGTCGGTTTTGGATCAAGGGGGCGGACGAGTTCTCTTTCTTGACACCAATTACCGGACTCAGCCCCAACTTATTTCCTTTTTTAACGCTTTTTTCCCCTCGGTTTTGTCGGAAAAATACGAAGATCAACAGTCCATCAGGGAACAGGCCTATCAAGTTAAGCCGGTGGTCTGTCTGGCCGAAGAAGGCTACGGTTCTAGGATCCCCTCAGACGTCCAAGCCTCCTTAATCGTCTCTTATCTGGGCCGGCTTTTTGACGGTCGGGCCAAGATCCTGGTCACTGACAAGGCCAAGGCCGGGGCCCCGGAACCGGCCCCCCGGCTGCCCAGGCCCGGAGACGTGGCCTTATTGTTACGGCGCCGGAAAAACGCCGACGTTTTTCAAGCGGCCATGACCAAGGCCGGTTGGCCCTGCCATACCCTAAAAGGCCAGGAACTTTTTGACATTCCGGAAATCACCGGTTTGGCCTCGGCTTATTTGTACTTGTGCGGGCGATCGGTTGATTTGAATCTGGCCGCGGCCATCACCTCGCCTTTGGGGCCGGTTTCCGAGGAGACCTTGACCCGCCTGGCTTGGCCGGAGGCCCCCCGGGGCACCTTTAGAAATCTGTCTTGGTACTTCGAGAGCCTGGAGCGGCCTTGGCCCCCGGACATCAACTATTTCGAAATTGGGGCCATGATTCGTTTAAGGCGTTTATTTCTCTCCATTAAGCCTTACGTTTTTAGGAGACCGCCCGGGGAAATCATCGAGGCCATGGTCGAGGATCGTAATTTGTTACCCCTTTTGGTCAGCGGGGAGGAGGGCACTCCCGATCGAGTCAGAAACATTCAATACTTTATCGATTACATAAAAACCATCCCCCTAAGCGATCCCAATTATCCGGAGAGCGGCGCCGACATAATCGAACGCCTTTTGCAAATAGGTTTAAGTAAGGGCGAGGCCGGAGACGACTTATTCGCTGGGCTGCCCGATGAGGGCTCCATTAACATCATGACCGTGCACCGGGCCAAGGGGCTGGAGTTCCCCATAGTCATTATCCCCGAAGCCGACATCCCCCTGCCCAGAATCCATAGCGGCCTGAAGATCTCGGACGACGGCCGGGTGGTGGTTAGGTTTCGTTCGGAATCCATGGGCTCCAAGCTTGAGCCGCCGGAATTTGAAGAATTTAAAAATACTGAGCTTAACTTTGATCGGGCTGAAAGCATGCGCCTTTTGTACGTGGCCGCCACC
>JAITJP010000312.1 GCA_031278835.1 Deltaproteobacteria bacterium | reverse complement strand
ACTTTCTTTTACGCGCTCACAACGACAAAAAAAACTATTGTCAACGCCTTTAGCCAGAGATTAAGCCACCAAAAAACTTTAAATCATCAATGATAGGCCAAAAAAAAACCCGGTCACTCGACCGGGTTTTTTTTGGGGCCTAATCTCTCCCAGCTCTAAGCTGGGAGAGATTGGGGCCATGGCTTTTAATCGACCTTGACGGTCACGGCCAATTTTTTGTGAGCCCAGATTTGGTAAGCGATAACCGTGGGCACGAAAATCAAGGCCACCACCAGCATGATGGTCAGGGTCTTGGCCGAGGAAGAGGCGTTTATGATATTGAGGCTGCCCGATTCCGAGAGCCTGGAGGGAATCAGGTTAGGGAACATGCCCAGAACCCCGGTTAGGGTCAGGGTCAGGATGCCGCCGCAAGAGGAGAGTAGGGCCTTACCGATGTTGGTTTTAAAGTAGAGTTGATAACCGCACAGCAAAAATAAAATGGCGCACAGTAGTGGCAAGGCCAACAGTAGCGGCGAGGCCAAGTAGTTTTTGTAAAGCCCGGCCCAGGTAAAGGTTAAAACCACGTAAACCAAAAAGACGATTAGGAAAACCGGGTAAGAACCCTTGGCCATATAGACGGCCTTGTTGCGTAAATCGCCTTGGGTTCTCCAGGCCAGATACAGGGCCCCGTGGACCGCGAACATCAGCACGAAGAGGATACCACCCAGTAAGCAATACGGGTAAAGCAAACTTAGTAGGTTACCCCTAAACATGAAGAAGTTTTTAGATTCATCAAACTCCAGGGGCAGTCCCCAGAAAAGGTTGGAAAAAGCCACGCCCAGGAGAATGACGGCCACCAAACTGGCCACGAAGGTGATGGCGTCGCAGATCAGGCGATAGCCGCGATTGGTCCACTGGAACCTTAGTTCCGAGGCCACCCCCCTTAAGATTAAGCAAAAAAGCAAAATCATCAAGGGCGTGTACAGACTTGAGAAAAGAACGGCGTAGGCCAGCGGGAAGGCGGCAAAGGTCACCCCTCCGGCCGTGATCAGCCAGACCTCGTTACCGTCCCAGAAAGGCCCGGTGACTCTGTACATGGCCGAGCGATCGGTGTCGCTGGAGGCGCCAATCAAGGGTAACCACATGGCTATGCCAAAGTCATAACCATCGAGGATAAAATAAACCGCCCAAAGAACGCCCCAAAGGACGAACCAGATTACGGACAAAACATAAGACGAGTCCATGGTAGTTGTTCCTCCTAAAGGGTTTTAAACGTAGTGTTCTACGGGATCGTCAGGGCCCTTAACGGCCGCCTTGACCATGAGTATGAAACCGGTAATGGTGATTAGGGCGTAGATGCCGGCCATGGCCAGCAAGGTGCCCAAGACTTGGTACCAATCGACCGGCGGACTTCCGGCCTCGGCCGTTTTCATGACCCCAAAGACCACCCAGGGCTGACGGCCGATCTCGGTGACGATCCAACCCAGCTCAGCGGCCAGGTAAGGCACCGGAATCAAGATGATGTAGACCCACAGGCCCCAGCCTAAGCTGGGGACAAAGCCCTTGATGATATAGGTCAAGATGGCCACGGCCAAGAGAAGACAACCCAGGCCAACCATGATCCTAAAGGAGGCGAAAACCGGCCAGACCGGCGGCCTTTCCTCTTTGGGAATGTCCTTTAAGCCGGTAATGGTTTTACTGAAACTATTGGTGGCCAGAAAACTCAGGGCCCCCGGGACGGGCAGGGCCTGGACCAGGTTACCTTCTTCGGTGATGTTGGGGATGGTCAGTAAATACATGGGCGTATTGGCTTCGGTCTCCCAAACCGACTCCATGGCGGCGAACTTGGATTTTTGAAGCTCGGCGGTGACCTGACCCAACTGATGACCAAAAAGGGCCGAGAGGATGGTGAAAATCAGGGCAAAACCCGAGGCCGTTTTAAAGGCCGTGTGGAAGAAGTCCACGTTGCGGCCCAAGAAAAAGTGCCAGGCGCAGACGCCCATGATTAAAAAGGAAGCCAGGACGAAAGCCCCAGACACGGTATGGAGGTACATGTGCCAACCATAGGTGTTGGTCAAGACGTCGGTAAAGCTGGCTAGCCTGGCCACCCCATCGACCTCGGTGTAGCCAACCGGGTTTTGCATAAAACCGTTGGCCAGCAAGATCCACAGGGCCGAAATGGTGCTGGCAAAGGCCACAAACCAGATGGATAAACAGTGAAATTTTTTGGAGACCCGGTCCCAACCAAAGGCCCAAACGGCGATGAAAGTTGACTCCAAAAAGAAGGCAACCGTGGCCTCAATGGCTAACAGGGAACCAAAGATATCTCCGACATATTTTGAATAATTGGCCCAGTTGGTTCCGAATTGGAACTCCAGGGCGATGCCAGTCACCACGCCAAGAACGAAGTTAATTAAAAATATTCGCCCCCAAAACTTGGCTTGTTTCTTGTAAATCTCGTTGCCGCTTCTGACGTATTTGGTCTCCATCCACGCCGTGTAAAAGGAGAGGCCAATGGTCAGGGGTACGAACAAGAAGTGAACGGCCGTGGCCAGGGCGAATTGCAACCTGGAAAGAATTACAGGGTCCATCAGGATCCTCCACGCGAGGTTAAAGAACGTTAAACGACCTCCCCCAACCTAAACGTCGGGGATACCTTGGTTATGATATCGACTCGGAAAAAACCAAACAGCCCGGCGGCCCAAAGGGCCCCAGGACTTGGTTTTCCAAGAGGCGAATAACGGAAAAAACGAATTAAACTAAGTCACAAAACTAAGGAAAAAACTAACCTAATTCAACCCACCGGGTTGACGTTTCCGGGTCAGCCCGGGAGTTGCCAAAAAAACCATGGGACAATTATAAGCTCTTTTCATAAGTGAGTCAACATGAAAAACAATTGATTTAAAGGCCTTGCCTAACTTGCGGCTATTTATTGACAAAATATTTTTGGGCCCTGGGCCGAGCCGGCCCCTTAAGGCTCAAAGCCAGGGGACCAAGTCTTATTCTAAGCATAAAACTTCAAAAAAACTAAAAAAAACTCATGATTTTTGGCTTTTTAGCCTATTTAGTGGCAATATAATTTGGCCCTTAGTCAATAAGATATATTTAACCAAAGAATTGAATGTTTTCAAGGCCCATGGGGCCCCAAGCCGGGCCTCTGGATTGGAAAATGGAAAATTCCAGCTAATTGGCTCCGGCCACTGGCCAGGCCAAAAAAGCCGGGCCTGGGCTCAGAACAAGATTAAAAAAATCAAGGCCTTAGCCTAAAGAGCCAAAATTTTGGCCAAAAAGGCCTCTTGATTATTTTTAAGAAAAGTCGTAACTTGAAAGGCGAATTTTTTGTTCAGAAACTACCTTGATGGCTAATGGGTCCGGAGCCTGGCCAGACTCAGAGCGCTTAAATTTAAGCTAATCACAATATTTTTAAGAAAAACTTTATTTTTAGTAAAATAAAAGTAAACAGTCAAAAAAGATAGCCTGATCTTTTTCAATATACATTTTTTATTGATTGTGTATTCATCTTTTAAACATCATTTAAGCATTTTTTAAGCATCAATCAATCATCAATCAACTATCAATCAATTGTGGGTAAATTATGAGTACGGATTTAACCGACCAAATGGTTTTATTGGGCGACAGTCTGACCGAATATTGGAACTGGTCCGAGGTGACTAGTAAACTTAAGGTGATCAATCAAGGCATTGGCGGAGACACCAGTATGGGTCTCCTCTCCCGGGTCAGCTATGCCGCCGATTTGCGGCCCAAGATCATTTCCCTCCAGGTGGGCATAAACGATCTTAGCCAGGGCCTTGAGCCCAGTGAGATAGCCGAAAATCATTTACTCATCTGGAAAGAAATAAACCAAAAAACGCCCCAAAGCCATTTAATCGTAAATTCGCTGATGCCCCTTAGGCGAGAAAAACTCGATTGGGCCACGGACACCCTCCATAACCACAAGGTCAGGCAAACTAACCAGCTCCTAAAGGCCAATTACCAAAAAGTCAAAAACGGCCTAGTGGACCAGCTGAGGTTCGAAAAGGGTCTGAGCTGGCTGGATCTCTACTCCCTGTGCGCCGACCCGGAGGGCGAACTCCCGGCCCACATGACCGATGACGGGGTTCATCTGACTTGGTCGGCCTACTGGACCTGGACCGAGGCCTTAAAGCGTCACCTGGCCTTAATCATGGATTGGGCCTAAGCCCTGACCGAGCCCTGGCCAGGGCCGGAGCAAAAAAGCCGGCCTTTTTTGCTTAAAAGGGCCGGCTTAATTATTTTTTAGAAAACTCGCTTCTTGAAAACTTTATTTTTAGTAAAATAAAAGCAAATAGCTTAAAAAGCCCCCCTAGGTCAGGGCTTAAGGCTTAAGCCCTGGCCAGGGGGGCTTTTTAAGCCGAGGCTAAAAATAGCCCTTCTTACCTGATGGCCACCAAGTCGGGTTGCCCGGTTCTCTCCAGGACGCTATTCCAGAGCTCGCCTTTGGGATCGACTTTTTTACGCTGGGACACGGCCATGGCGATGGGCACGTGGACAAAGTGGTCATTCCACTGGCCAATCAGGATGTCGGTTTTGCCGGCCATGGCGGCGTGGACGGCCTTTTGGCCCAAAAAGGAGCAAAAGACCTGATCGCTGGAATTGGCCGGGGCGCTGCGGATAATGTAGCTGGGATCGATGTATTTGAGATTTAATTCCTGTTTGAGCTGCCTAAAGTAGTTTTTGATCTCGTCGGCCAGATAGGTGCCAATGTCTTTGTAACGAACGTTACCGGAGGCGTCTTTGGCCACATCGTCGCGGGCGAAAAACTTTTGCCCGGCCCCTTCGGCCACGACGATGACGGCGTGTCCTCGGGCTTTTAGGCGCTCCTGTAATCTGGCCAATAAAGCCCCCGGGCCCTCGATGTCAAAATCCACCTCGGGGATTAGGACAAAGTTGGCGTCGCCTCTGGCCAAAGCGGCCGTGGAGGCGATAAAACCGCTGTCTCGGCCCATCAGTTTGACCAAACCCACCCCCCAGGGGGCCCCCAGGGCCTCGGTATGGGCGCTGCGGATGACCTCGGTGGCTATGGCCACGGCCGTTTCAAAACCAAAGGAACGGGAGACCAAGCTGATGTCGTTGTCGATGGTCTTGGGGATGCCGATGATGGAGATTTTTAAATTTCTGTTTTTTATCTCCTCGCAGATGGCGTGGGCTCCCCGCAGGGTTCCGTCACCGCCTATGCAAAATAGAATATTCATGTTAAGGCGTTCTAGGGAGTCGACCAGTTCTTCGATGGACTGGTTACCCCGAGACGAGCCCAAAATGGTGCCGCCAAACTGATGGATCTCGGCCACTTCCTGAGGGCTTAGCCTAATAAGTTCCCGGCCAAAGGAAGGAATCAGGCCCTGGTAAC
>JAITJP010000308.1 GCA_031278835.1 Deltaproteobacteria bacterium | reverse complement strand
AAAAAACTTGGTTAATTTGGCCCCTAACTCTCTTTGGCAAAAAAAATATCTACTTATTTAAGTAAAAAATATTTTTGGCCTAAAATCATTAGGCCCTTTTTCTAAGTCATAATTTTTTTCCCCAATATGGCTTAAATAAGTCAAGGCCGCTATTATACCAATGCCATAAAAAAAATTTTTTCACCATTTTGGCGAAATAAGCTATTATGTCAATGTTTTTTTGGGGGGTGGATCGGATCTGATCACATGGGCTCTAAACCCATACAGTCGGGTGGAACTCCCGAACTCCCCGCCACTTTGGCTGGCCCGGGCCCGGGCCAGGCGACCCTTAGAAACTTTCTTAGTTTTGGCCATATTTTTGATTTCAAACCTAAAGCTTTTTTTTGGGTTGAGCCAGTTTGACCCCGGCCTTTGGGCTTTGAAACTAAAATAATGGGCCATATTTTAGGGAGCCTTGAATGGCCCAGGCGAAAAGATATCTGAGAAAACGTCAAAACCTTTTAGCCATGGTTACCAAGATAAAACTCTGGCCCTCCAGGCGGGGAATTCTCCATGGGGTCAAATCAATCTTGCCGCTTAATTCTGGTTTTGAGCTGACCACCCATTGCGGCTTGGTTTTTAGGGTCAGGGATTCGGCCAACTCCAGGGCTTCCAGATGGCTAAGGGCCAAGCAATACGCCAGGCCTTGTCCGGCCTGCCGGGTGCCCGACTGGAAGATTGAAAAATACGGGGCCACGGTTTTTTCCAAAAGCCTGGGCCGAACCCTGTCAACTTCCAGGCCGGCTGCCCCTGGGTCTGGGGAAGCCGGTCCCGGGGAACCCGATGACTCCTCTCGGGGCTAAAGTTTACTTGACTCAAGTTACAAGGAGATCGATTGTCCTTTCAATTTACCGCCGAGCAATTGGCTCGTTTGAGGGATTTGGAGGCCAAAGCCCAAGAGCTGGACTTAACCTTCGAAGAGGCCGACCTTCGAGACCAGACTTTTTTACGATTGCAAAAAAGGCTAACCGGTCAGGCCAGGCAAAAGCTGGAAGAAATTTTTCAAAGCGGGGGCCGGCCCCTGGTGGAGTCCTTGTCCCAAAAAATTTCCGACCAACTGGTCGCCCTGGGCATGATTCAAGTTTCCACGCCCATCATCATGAGCCGCTCCCGTTTATCGCGCATGTTTTCCGATGACCATCCTTTGCCCGAGGAACAAGTCTTTTGGCTGGACCAAAAACGCTGTTTGCGGCCCATGCTGGCTCCCCATTTGTATGAATATATGTTGGATTTAAGTAGGCTTAGAGCCGAAAGGCCCTTCGCCGTTTTTGAGATCGGCCCCTGTTTTCGGAAAGAGAGCCAGGGTTCCAAACACGCCAGTGAATTTACCATGCTTAATCTGGTCGAGGTGGGCCTAAAAGCCCAAGAGCGTCAGGGCCGGCTTTTACAATTGGCCGGGGAAATCTTTGGCCAGATTGGCCTGGAGGGCTGGCGAGTGGAAAGGGTTGATTCGACCGTTTACGGCCAGACCGTGGACTTGGTTGACCACTCGGGCTTGGAGCTGGCCTCGTGTTCCATGGGCCCGCACCCCCTGGACGCCAAGTGGGGTTTTTCCGGGACCTGGCTTGGTTTGGGCTTTGGCCTGGAGCGCTTGGCCATGTCTTTGGCCGGTCTTGATCGCCTCAGTCCGGTGGCCCGGGGCTTTGGGCGTTTACTGGGCCTGCCCTTAAATATTTGATTGGTCTTCCCAAAACCATTATAATCGATAAAAGAAGTTAAAACGGCTTCCCTTGTTTAGGCAAACGAGCCTAATGATTTTTGGGGATAACCAATAATGGTTTTTGTTGACCTTAATTGGCGAAAGGTTTTTTTTTGGAGAAACATTATGGACCAGGTAACCATGACACCCTCCGAACGGATAGAAAAGGCCATCAAAAGCTCATACGAGTATGGAAGTATTGAGCCCGAGGATCTGGCTTTCATCTTGAGCCTAAGCCCTAACGATAAAGAGCTGGCCGAAATTTTATTTGCCGCGGCCAGGGCCAAAAGGCATTCATTATTTACCAATAAAATCGCCCTTTACGGCTTTGTTTATCTTTCAACCCATTGCCATAATAACTGCGCTTTTTGCAATTACCGATCAAGTAACACCTCTCTTAAACGCTATCGCAAAAAACCCGAAGAAATCCTGGAAGTGGCCCATGAATTAAAGGAAAGTGGCGTTCATTTAGTCGATTTAACCTTGGGCGAAGACGATTATTACTTGACCGGAGATGGTTTTGAAGAATTACTCACCACAATTGAGGTAATTAAAAGTGAATTTAAGCTGCCGGTCATGATTTCGCCTGGAGTTTTGTCCTTTGACCGTTTACGGGCGGTCAAAGAAGCCGGGGCCAGTTGGTACGCCCTTTACCAAGAAACTTTCAATCAGACCCTTTACCGAGAGCTGCGGCCCGGCCAGGATTTCACAAAACGTTTGAAGGCCAAAGCCCTGGCCAGGCAGGCCGGCTTATACACCGAAGATGGCCTCTTGGTCGGGGTGGGGGCCAGCCCGCTTGATCTGGTTTATTCCATTTTATCCATGACCCAAAGCGATAATCTCCAGATGAGAGCCATGGCTTACGTGCCCGTTGCCGGAGGTCTACCGCCCGATCCTAAGGTTGACTCTGCCTGGCAAGAACTTTTGGTCATCGCCTGTTTACGTTTGCTGGCCCCCCAGGCCTTTATCCCGGCCTCTTTGGACGTTGACGGCTTGGCTGGTCTTAATCTCCGGCTACAGGCCGGGGCCAACCTGGTCACTTCAATCGTCCCACCGGCCAAGGGTTTTTGCGGGGTGGCCTCGATCAATCTGGACATTGATAACAACAATCGAAGCGTCAAAAAGGTCATTGAAGCCTTAGATAAGTTATCTCTAGAACCTTTTAATCATGAAAGTTATTCTAATTCCTACTATATTAACTATAACAAGAAACAAATTGAGGTAAACAAGTTTTTCTCCAGAGATTTGCCTCCAGATGAGGCCAAAGTCCGTAGAAAATTTAAAACCAGACAATTATTATCCTCTTCACAATTGGATGGTTTAAATTACTACCATGACATGATGAAATCGGCCAAAGAAATCTTGTTACTTTATGACACTGAAGATGATGATGACGATGATGACAATTAAATTATGGTCATCATCGTTAAATTAAGGTTATGGTCGTTAAATTAAGTCATGATAAAGATATTTTATCCTTGATATTTAAATTTAACCATGGTAAAGCCAATTAAGCTTTAAAATAATATATTTTTTACTCTTCTTTGTTCTTTTACGGAAAAAACAGTTAAAACAATGAAAATTATTTGTTTTGGAGCCGGACTGCAGGGTCTTGAGGTGGCTTACCTGGCCCAAAAAGCCGGTTGGGACATAACCTTGGTGGATCGCCGTAAAAACCCGCCGGCCTCCGGCTTGGCCCCAACCATCCTGCTTGATGTAGCCGATCTCGATCTTCAGGCTTTGTCGGTCCTATGTTTTGGCTATGATTTGGTGGTCCCGGCCCTGGAAGACCTGCCAATATTGGAAGCCCTTAGTCAAGCCCGGGCTAAAAAGTTGATTCCGCCCCTGGCCTTTGACCTGGAGGCTTACCGGCTAAGTTCTTCGAAAATTCAATCCAAAAGACTGTTTAAAAGACTGTTTTTTTACACCCCCAGGGATTTTAACCGCCAAGTCATGGAGGATCTTCTGGCCCATGACCAAGCCCGGAGGCCTTTCATCGTCAAACCAAGCCAGCTTTCGGGCAGTAAAGGGGTTGAGGTTTTTACTAACTACCAAGCCCTTTGGGATAAATTCTCTAAGCTGGAAAACAATAAGGACATGATTTTTGAGGAGTTTATCGAAGGACCCATCTACTCGGTTGAGGTCACGGCCGTAAACGGTCAAGCCAAAAGCCACCTGGTGACCTTATTGGAAATGGACCGGAAAAATGATTGTCATAAGGTCATGGTCCCTTCCGGTCTTTCCCGCTTTAAGGAGGCCAAGTTTAGAAAAATCGCCGAGGGTTTGGCCAAAGCCCTTAACCTGACCGGGATAATGGATCTTGAGGCCGTTTACCGCGACAACCGGTTCTACCTTCTGGAAATCGACGCCCGTTTCCCCAGCCAAACGCCCATGACCGTTTATTGGTCAACCGGCAAAAACCTTTTAATCGAACTGGCCGCTTGTTTTGTTAAAATCCCCCCCCAAACCCCTAGGCTAAAAAAACCCGCCAAAAATAAACCGGTCACCTTTGAACAATACCTGGTGGTCAACGGAGAAGCGGTCCCCCAGGGCGAGGGCCTTTTCACCTCCCTGGGCCCGGTCTCCTTGAGGCCCGGCTTTATGGGGGCCACCGAAGCCCTGGTCTCCGGTGATCCCAACTCCACCCACTACGGGGTCACCCTAATAAAGGCCTAAAGCCAGCTCCAGCCCCCAACCCGGCTGGCCTCTGGGCCAGTCGCCTCGTGGGGCTTTTAAACTAGGCTATTTTAATGAACCTTATCCTATATTGCCCAGAAATACCGCCCAATACGGGAAACGTGGCCAGGTTAACGGCCGGTCTGGGCCTGACCCTCCATCTGATTGAACCCTTGGGTTTTTCCCTTGACGATCGGTATCTTAGACGGGCCGGGCTGGATTATTGGCCTTTGGTGGATCTGCGCCTTTGGAAAGATTTTGAGGCCTTTTTGGCCCAGGGACTTTCCGGGCGCTTGATTGCCACCTCGGCCAGAGCCGGTCAACACTTTAGTCAATATCAGCCAGAGCCAAACGACAACTTCATCTTTGGGCCGGAAACTAAGGGCCTGCCCGCCCGGGTCATCGACAGGGCCGAGGCCCTTTACACCATTCCCCTAAAGCCC
>JAITJP010000073.1 GCA_031278835.1 Deltaproteobacteria bacterium | reverse complement strand
GTTTTTTCTTTAACTTTTCAAAGGCCAGGCTCAGGGCCCCTTCGCCCAAGGGTAAGATTTTTTCTATGCTTAGTTGATACTCGCTCCTGGCCCCGTAGGTTTGGAGATGGCCCTTGGCTTGGATCATCATGCCCGCTTCGATGGCCATGATGCCGCTGGTTCTTTTATGCGAAAACCAAACCACCCCTTTGATCATGGCTTTTTTGTCTTTGATCTCCAAATACACGTGCCCGGAGTTGGGCCGGCTTATGGAGCTAACTTCGCCCACCAGGTTTATTGGGCCAAGCTGTCTTCTTAAGGTACTGGTGATTAATTCGCTGACTTGGCTGGGACTATAGGTCTTTAAATCGCTTAAAAGAGAAGGCACGAGAACTCCAAAGGTCAGATTTTTTTAACTAAAATAAGTTAAAAAGAAAATTTATTAGTAATATATTTGTGATTTTTTAATAATAGGCTGGTCTAATGTTCTTTTTCGGGTCCCTTATGGCTCCGTTTTGGACCCGTTGCCAAGTTGGCCCCAATACGAGTATAATCGATCTGGTTTTCTTTGATCGATTTTTTATGGAGCCCTGGACTTTGCTTGAATGGAAAACCAAACCAATCTCAGGAGAAGCTTAAAAGTGATTACGCCCAAAGGTTTATTAAAGTCAAAAGCTCAATCGGCCCAGCCAGGCCCGGATAAAATTAACCATTCTGGCCCCTGGTCTGGCCAAGAACTGGGCCAAACCAGGGACCAGGCTTTTCATTCTAATCGAAAATTTTGGGCCCGTCGGGCCTTGGCTCACTTTGCCTTCCCTTGCGCGGTCTTGGCCCGTTTCGCCTTACCCTGTATGGCTTTGGTTTTTTTGACGGCCGCCTCGGCCTTCATGGGGCCGGTCAGCCAGATAAGTCTGGCCCAGAACCAGGCCCTTAAGACGGCCCAGGCGGCCCCAGCCCCGGCGGCCCCGGCGGCCAGCCCGGCGGCTAGCCCGGCCCCGGCCCCGGCGGTTAGCGTAAAGGCGGCCCTTCATCCGGGCGATTACGGCGATTCTTTGGTGGGGGCTTCCATCGGCGACGCCAATAATTTGATTCCAGCCCTAAGCAGCGACACGGCCTCGGGGGCGGTGGTCGAGGGGGCTTATCGGGGCTTGGTCAAGTATGACGAAAACCTAAACACCGTGGGCGATCTGGCCGAGAGCTGGGAGTTTAGCGAAGATCAAAAAACCGTGACTTTTAAGATCAGGCCCGGGGTGCTTTGGGCCGACGGTCAGCCCTTCACGGCGGCCGATTGCGTTTTTACTTGGAAACTTATGAGCGATCCCAATACGCCCACGGCTTACGGGGAAGCCTTTAGCCAAATCGAGTCGGCCGAGGCCGTGGACGATTTGACTTTCCGGGTGACTTTCAAAAGGGTCATGGCCAGGGCTTTGATCACCTGGGGCTTTAGTATCATGCCCAAGCACCTCTTGGAAGGGGTCAACCTCGACGAGAGCGATTTGGCCAGAAAAACCGTCGGCACTGGGCCTTTTCAATTGGAAAAATGGGACACGGCCCAAACCATCATCACGGCGGCCAATGCCTTGGACTGGGAGGGCCGGCCCAATCTGGATCGCCAGGTCACCAAGATTATCCCCGACCCGGCCACTCAAATGATGGAACTGGCCACCGGAACCATAGACATCATGGGCTTGGAGCCCGATCAATGGATTCAGGCCCAAGACAATCCCCTTTATCGGGAAAACTTGAATTTTTTCCGCTACCCGGCTTTTAGCTATACCTACTTGGGCTTTAATCAAAAAGACCCTAGACTCTCGGATGTTCGGGTCAGGAAAGCCATAGCCTACGCCATTGACAAAAACGAGCTAATCGAAGGGGTTTTGTTGGGTTTTGGCACCCCGGCCAACGGGCCCTTTAAGCCGGACATGTGGGCCAACAATAAAAAGGTCAGCCCTTATCCCTTTGACCCGACCAAAGCCAAGGAGCTGCTGGCCCAGGCCGGCTGGGTCGATCAGGACCAAGACGGGCTGGTTGAAAAAAACGGCCAAAAGTTTGTCCTAACCATCATGCTCAATCAAGGCAACAAAGTTAGGGAGCAGACCGGTTTGGTCATCCAGTCGCGGCTTAAAGACATTGGTATTGAGGTTAAATTAAGGGTGGTTGAATGGGCGGCCTTTTTGAAAGAATACATCGACAAGCATGATTTTGAGGCCATCATCATGGGCTGGACCATCCCCCTGGAACCGGATCTCTATGACGTTTTTAACTCAAGTAAGACCAAGCCCGGGGAGCTAAATTTCATAAGCTACGCTAACCCGGAAGTGGACCAGTTAATCGATCAAGCCCGTTTCAACCTGGACCGGGAAATCAGGAAACAAGCCTTCGATCGCATCCAGGAGATCTTTTTTGAGGAAGTCCCTTACGTTTTTCTCTTCGTGCCCGAGAGTTTGACGGTCATTTCCAAGCGTTTCATGGGGCCCCAGGTGGCCCCGTTGGGCCTGGGTTACAATATAAACTTTTGGTACGTGCCCAAAGACAGACAGTTATACGTGAAATAAAATGGTCAAACCACAAAAAGCCCC
>JAITJP010000066.1 GCA_031278835.1 Deltaproteobacteria bacterium | reverse complement strand
GAAACCAGGCGGCCAGTCTGACCAAGCTAGTGGTTTTGCCCGAGCCGGTCGGCCCGGTTAGGGCCATTAGGCGAGGCAGCGGGGCCTCCGGAGACAGGCAGCGCAGCCGAGGCTTGAGGGTTTTTCTCAAGTGCTCGTACAAGTCGCCGCCCCAGGCGTCTTTGCTTTCGGCCGATTTTTCAGCCAACTCCCGGGACCATTTGGCGTTTAGGCCCGTGGCCAAAAGGAAACGATAGAGGCCAACCACGTCCGGACGATCTCGCCATTTTTCGGTCAGGCTCTGGCGATGGGCCAGATCCCAAAAAAGATTTTTTAGCTCCCCGAGTTCCTCGGAGACGAATTCCCGCAGGGCCAAGATTTGGCGCTCCAGGGAGAGTTCCGAGCTCAAATGGTCCAAAAGGACCGGGGCGGTTTGGGCCTTGCGGTAAGCGGCCGCCCCCAGGGCCGGGGCCACTTGGGCGGCCGGGAGGGCCGGAGTTTTGGGGGCTTTGACTATTTTTGGCTCCGGCTCCAAAGGGGCTTCTGGGGCACTGGGCCCGGGCCTTAGCGGGCGACCGCGCCCTTTGGCCTTGGGCCCGGCCTTGGCCCTTAGGGCGCTAAGCTCAGGGTGGGGATTCTGGCTTTCCCGCTCCAGAGCCTGGTCAAAGTCGCTTTCGGGAGGGCCCTTTTGAGGGTCCTGATCATGGCCATTTGGCTGACCGTTTGGGCCGAGCTCGGGGCTGGGCTCGGGGCCGGGCCCGGGCTCGGAGAGCGGGGCCAGGTCTTCGTCGCGGACCCCGGCGGTGACCTCGATTAGGCCCTCGGGCTTTTGGCGCTCGGAGAGGATGATGGCCTTTAGGCCAAACTCAAGTTTGATTTGATTGACCACGCTGGGCAAATCTTTTCCAGTAAAACGCTTAATCCGCATAGCTGAAAGTCACCTCGCCCAGGATCTTGAGCCTGACGTTGTTGGTTAATTCGCTATGCGAGATGATGACCAGATTAGTCAAAAAACGCTCGGTCAATTTTCTAAGGTGCCTTCTAATCATGGGCGAGCAGAGCACCACTGGTTGAAAGTTTTGCTTGGTCAACTGGCCGATGCCGTTACTTATGGCCGTCAGGATTCTCTGACCGGAATCGGGATCGAGGGCCAAATAAGCGCCCCTTTCCGTTTCGTTAATGGATCTAGACAGGGTTTCCTCGATATCTTGGCCAATGGTCATGAGCGGCAGTTCGCCGCTGGGGATAACGTAGTTGCGGATGATGCCCCGGGCCAGGCGCTGTCTGACAAACTCGGTCAAAAGATCGGTATCCCTGGTGATGGGGGCGTGATCGGCCAAAACTTCCAAGATCGAGGGCATGTCCCTAATGGAGACCCTTTCCTTTAGGAGATTTTGCAAAACCTTTTGGATCTGACCCAAAGTCAATAAATTTGGCAGGAGTTCTTCGACCACCTTGTCATTGCTTTGGGAGACCCCGTCGATTAACTTTTGAACGTCTTGCCTGGACAAGAGCTCGTCGGCGTGATTGCGGATGACCTCGGTCAAATGGGTGGCCATGACCGAGGCCAAATCGACCACGGTCCAGCCGGCGTGTTGGGCCTCGTCGCGGCGCTCTTCGGCTATCCATAAGGCGTTTAGGCCAAAGGCCGGCTCCTGGGTGGGGATGCCTGGCAGGGTTTTACGGGCGTCGCCCGGGTCCATGGCCAGCTGATGGCCAATCATCATCTCGGCCCGGGCCACCTCATCGCCCTTGATGAGAATGGCGTACTCGCCGGGTCTTAATTGCAAATTATCCCGAACGTGCATCAGGGGCACGATAAAACCGGATTCCAAGGCGAACTGGCGACGTATCGAGCGGATGCGATCCATGAGCTCGCCGCCCTGCTCGTCATCGACCAAGGGGATCAGTCCGTAGCCCACCTCCAGTTCCAAAACGTCCAGAGGCAGTAAGGCTTCCATGCGCTCGGGCACGGCCGGCATTTTAGCCGCTCCGGGCATGGGCGGGGCCCCGGGGGCGGCCCCAGGGGCGCTGGGAGCGCCGGGAACCGGGCTGGCTCCGGCCGCGGCGCCCAGGGCGGTTCTTCGGCTGGAGCCTTCTTCCAAAGCGGCGGCGTAGCGGCGCTTTCGATAGATGGCAAAAGCGGCCGCCAAAATAACCACCCCGGTCAGGCAAAAGGCCAAGGTCGGCAGGCCCGGCAAAAGGCCCAGAAAAAAGATGACTCCGCCGGCCAGGGCCAGGGCTTCGGGCTTAAAGGTGAACTGGCCGATAATCTCGGTGCTCATGGTCGTTTCCGACCCGGCCCGGCTAACGATAATACCGGCCGCCGTCGAGATCATCAGGGCCGGCAGCTGACTGACCAAACCGTCACCCACGGTCATGATGGTGTAGGTGGTGGCCGCCGACTCCATGGACATGCCTTCCTGGATAACCCCAATGACAAAGCCGCCCACGATATTGATTAGGGTGATGATGATGCCGGCAATGGCGTCGCCCCTAACGAACTTGGAAGCGCCGTCCATGGCTCCGTAAAAATCGGCCTCCCGGGCGATGACTTCCCGGCGGCTTTTGGCCTCAGCCTCCTGGATGAGACCGGCGGCCAGATCGGCGTCAATGGCCATTTGCTTACCAGGCATGGCGTCCAAGGTGAAACGGGCGGCCACCTCGGCGATGCGTCCGGAACCCTTGGTGATGACCATGAAATTGATGACCACCAAAATAGCGAAGATGATGACCCCGACCACGTAATTGCCGCCCACCACGAAATTACCAAAGGCCTGGATGACCTCGCCGGCGGCCTCCGGTCCCTGGGAACCGTTTAGGAGAATGAGCCTGGTTGAGCCGATATTTAAGGCCAAACGACACAAGGTCAAAATCAAAAGTAGCGAGGGAAAGACGCTAAAGTCAAGGGGTTTTAAAGTATACATGGCCGTCAAGAGAACGATGACGCTCATGGCCACGTTAAAGGTCAAAAGCAGATCCAGGGCCTTGGTCGGCAAGGGAAACAAAAAGACCAAGAGGATGCCCACCACCCCCAGGCCAATGATAAAATTACCGCCGCCCTTGTTGGCTATGTTTTCGGTGATTCGACCGAAAAACCTTTCCGACATCAGTCTTTCCTGCCTTTAACCTGGGTCTGGCTAGCTTCTGACTTGGGCTCAAGTCAGAGGTGAGTCAGAGCCGGGGGCCCCTTTTTATTGGGGGCAAAATAATGGTTCTTTTTTTAGACCTTTCTAAGCTGGGCGGGCCAGCTCAGGGCGGGCCAGAGGGGAAGGTTTTTAAACCTTCCGGCCTTTGACCTTGTAGATGTAGCTTAATACTTCGGCCACGGCTTTGTAAAATTCAACGGGAATGGTTTGGCCCACCTCCACGGCCTGGTAAAGGGCCTGGGCCAGGGGTTTGTTTTCAACCACCGGCACCTTGTTTTCCCTGGCAATGTCCTTAATGCGCAGGGCCAGGAAATCTTGACCCTTGGCCAGGACCACCGGGGCCGGGGCCTGGGTTTTATCGTAGAGCAAAGCCACGGCGAAATGGGTGGGGTTGGCTATGACCACGTCGGCTTTGGGCACGTCACTGAGCTGTCTTTTTTTACTGGCCTCTCGTTGGGCTTGCCTGATACGGTTTTTTACGATGGGGTCGCCCTCGATTTGCTTAAACTCGTCTTTGACTTCCTGCTTGGTCATTTTCATGTCTTGAATGAATTGCCAGCGCTGGTAACCGTAATCCAGGGCGGCCAAGACCAAAAGCAGCAAAACGGTTTTAATGAAAATCTCCAGGGAGATTTTTAAGACCAAAAGGGCGATACTTAGGACCTTCATGTCCACCATTAAAACAAAATCATCCATATGATCTTTGATGACCAAATAACCCACTAGGAAAATAATGGTCATCTTAAAAATGCTTTTTAGGCACTCAACCAAGGTCTTTAGTTTAAAAAACCTGCCAAAACCAGTGATAAAATTAAGTTTGTCCAGCTTGGGCACGATGGAATCGGAGACCATCATAAAACCGCCCAGCTGGTAGATGTTAATGGCCAAGGAGGCCACCAAAACCACCAAGGCCACCGGCAAAATAAGAATCAAGGCTTCCTTAAAAAGGGTCCTAGAGAGTCCCAAAACGGCGGCCGGAGTGGCTTCAAAATGAACGGCCTCGTCCAAGACGTAACGAAAAACCCCGACCAGCCGCTGCCAACCGTAGGGACCAAAGGCAAAGAGCACCGAAACGGCGGCCAGCAGCACCACGGCGGCGCTGATCTCCATGGATTTGGGCACCTGACCTTTTTCCCGGGCTTGGCTTAACTTATGCCCGGTTGGTTCTTCGGTTTTTTCTCCGGATTCTTCGCTCATAAAATAGGCTTCTCATAGGCTTGGCTTTTTGGGCGCCCCTAGGGGGCGAAAAAACCAATCAGGCGACTTAGGGCTTCTTGAGCCTCGAAAAGGGACTGGGCCACCAAACGCGGCCAAAAATCCATGGAAAAACCCATTAGGGCCAAACCGACCATGATAAACAAGGGCATGCCCACGAAGAGGACCTGCATCTGGGGCACGGCCTTGGCCACGATGCCGAAAGAGACTTTGGAGCAAAATAATATGCCCACCACCGGGGCGGCAATCTTAACGGCCAGTATGTACATGCGGCCGACACCCTTTAAAACCTCGGTAAAAGTTTCCGGGCGCCACAGGACCATGACCCCGGGCGGGGCCACCTTAAAACTATCAACCAAGGCCTTTATGACCACCAGATGGCCGTTGGCGTAAAGAAAAATCAAAACAAAAATTATGTAAACCAGTCTTGAGATGACCGGCACCTGGCCCCCGCCTTGGGGGTCCATGAGGTTGACCATGGTCATGCTCATCTGAAAACTCAAATACTCCCCGGCCAGATTGGCCGTCTCCAAAACCAGCCTGACCATAAAGGCCAGGGCCAAGCCCATCATCAATTCGCTGATGGCCAACCAGGCAAAACCAAACCAGGTCATGGGCATCTGGGAGGCCTCAACCGAGACCAAAGGGGCGATGACAAAGGTCAAGGTCAGGGCCAAGGCCACCTTGGCTTCGGTGACTATGTTGGGGCTGCCCAAAACCGGGGCCATGGCGATGACCATGGACAGCCGCAACAAAACCAAAACGAAAGCGGCGAATTCATCGGCGTTAATGACTGGGGCGTTCAAAAAACACCTTTAGTAAAAAAATTGTTTGGGCCGGCTCTGGCCCAAAAACTCTGGCCCGAGCTAGAGTTCGGCCGGGCTTAGGCCCGGGCTGATTAGGCCCTCAGTCGAGCGGATCCACTGGGGAAAATTTTCCATGATCTGGATGGTGTAATCCATCAAAAGGTTAAGTAACCAAGGGCCGATGATGACCAAAACCAGGCTTATGCAAACTATCTTTGGAATAAACTGGAGGGTCATTTCCTGGATCTGGGTGGTGGCCTGAAAAACGCTTATCAGTAAGCCGATGGCTAAGCCAACCAAGAGCATGGGTAAGGACAATAGGAGAATCAGCTCCATGGCCCGGCGCCCAAAATCGACCACGAATTCCACGGTCATGATCATCACCCAAAAGACTTTCAAAAAAGGGGTTAAAAACAAAAGCCGAGTTTTTTTTTCCAATCATGGGGCTAAAAAAACAAAAGCCGAGATTTTTTTCCAATCATGCTGATTGGTCGGGCCGCCAGCCCGGCGCCTCACAAGGAGTTGGCCACGTCGCCAAAACTCCTAACCACCGAGCCGGCCAGTAGATTCCAGCCGTCCACCAAGACAAACAACATCAGCTTAAAGGGCAAGGAAATCATGACCGGCGGCAACATCATCATGCCCATGGACAGTAAGACCGAGGCCACCACCAGATCTATGACCAAAAAGGGCATGTACAAAAGAAAGCCTATGGTAAAGGCGGTTTTTAATTCCGAGACTATGAAAGCCGGAATTAGCGACAAACTGGGCACCTCGGCCTTATTGAGCGGTTTGTCCTCACCGGTTATACGCATAAACAAGGCCAGATCTTTTTCCCGGGTCTGGGCGAACATGAATTCCCGGATTGGCACCATGGCCCGGTTAAAGGCCTCAGCCTGGGTGATTTCATTGGCCATGAAAGGCTTGTAGGCGCTCTCCTCCATGGTCTTCCAAACCGGCATCATGATGAAAAAAGTCAGAAAAAGGGCCAGGCTGATGATGATCTGGTTGGGCGGGGTCTGCTGAGTGCCCATGGCTTGGCGCAAAAAGCCAAAGACCACGACGATACGGACAAACGAGGTCATCATGATCAAAATGGACGGGGCCAGGGCCAGGATGGTCAAAAGAAACAGGACGTTTATGACCGTGGCGATCCGGTCACTGTCGTCGGCCTGATCGAGAGACAAACTGACCGTGGGGATGGGCACCATATTGCCCGAACCCTGGGCCATAAGTTGATCGGGGCCGACCAGGCCCAAACCGACTAGGCCCATAAAGGCCATTAGGACCACTAGACCCCAAAGCCTGATGGGGGCCCCGGGCCACGGCCTTAAGCCGCCCCGGGGCGGCTTAAGGGAGCCATTTTCGAGACTATCCGCTCTTGGACTCATGGCGATTATGACGCATCCCTCCTAGGGCCAAAAAAGCCCCAAAACCCTTAGCGGCTCTGGCTTACTTGGTTTCCCTTTCGTCTCCTAGCATTTTCAAAAAATCATCGTTGGTCTCTGAGCCTTCAAAGGCCTGGTCATCCAAGCTCAAATCCAAAACCGGCCCCTCCTCGGAAGCGCTCCGGGGATCGGCCCCCAAACCGCTCCCGCGTCCCGGGCCCAGACCGGGGCCCTTTTCCAGGGCCAAGGGACGGCCACTTGGGCCCGGCTCAGTCCTGGGCTGGACTCTAGCTTGCGGCGGCCGGGGCCTTTGGCGATTTCTGGCTTGGGGCGGCCGGTTAAAGGCCAGCGGTTCTTGGCCCGGGCCCAGGTCACCCAGAGGCCTCTCCCCGGGGCCCAAAGCCTTGGGGCCGGCCACGGCGTCGTCGTGCTTAAAATAAGCGGCCAACTCTTGGTCCTGGTCATCGGCCAGGGACCATTGGGCTAGACTACTTAGGCGATCCGGGGTCACCCCGACGATGATCATGTGTTGGTCGATTTCCACGGCGGCCAGGTAGCGGCGGCTATCAATGAGCATGGTGCCCTTGAGATTAAAGGCCTTGCTGCCCTTGCCCACGCGGCGGCCCCGAGTGACTAGGCCCAGGATTTTTAAAAAAACCACCAGTAGCACAATCACCACTATGAAAGCGCCCAGGGCTTTTAGCAAATCGAAATTGGGTAAGTCGGTAGCCAGGGGCGATTTTTTGGCGCCAATCTGGTTAACGGCGACGCTTGAGCCGCTCGAGACGGCTGGGGAACCAGCCGCCGGGGCCTCGGCGGTCGGGGCCCCACTAGTGGGCTCCAGGTTAGTGGCCGAGAAAGGGGCGCTGCCATGGGCCAGGCCAGGCTGACCGCCGTTTGGCTCGGGGTCCGGGCTTGGGGCGGCCTGGGCTTGTTCTGGAGCGGCCTGGCTAAGGGCTTCTTGGGCCCAAAGCGGCTTTGGGCTCAAGCTTAAAAAAAGCCAAGCCAGAAGGGCCAAAAGCGGCCAGACTGGAGAGCGGCGAGTTGGGGCGCTGATCGTAAGGGTTGGGGCCAAGCCTGCCACGGAATCATACCTACCTAAGTAAAAAAAAATTATTGTATTTTTGTCAAAAGTCTAAGCTAGCTAAGACTTTTGACCCGTTCCATGGGGCTGACGATGTCGGTGACCCGGACGCCAAATTTTTCATTGACCACGACCACCTCGCCCCGGGCCACCAGCTTACCGTTTACGAAGATTTCCAGGGGTTCGCCGGCCAGTTTGGAGAGCTCGATAACCGAACCCTGGCCCAGCTGGAGTAAGTCGTTGATGATCATGCGGGTGCGGCCCAGCTCAACGGAGATTTCCAGGGGAATGTCCAGGATAAAGTCCAGCGGCCGGGCCGCCCCTTCGCTGGGCGGCGGCGGGCCAAAGGGTGAATCCCCGCTGGGAGAATCGGAGGCCGGGAGAGCGGCCGGACCGGGGTCGCCCCAATCCTGGGCCAAGCCCGGGTCTTCGCTCATCAGCCGATCCAAGTCAGACTGGGTCAGATTGGGTTTGTCGTCTGCCATTTTTCTCTCCAATGGCGCTGGCCTTTAAGTCAAAAGCCGCCGGGGCTTTGACTGATGGGGGCGGCGCTTTATTCTTCCCAAATTCTAGGGGCTATGTCCGAGACTATGCGAACGGCCTTTTGGCCTCTGGAGGTTCCTATAAAAACCTTAAACTTGGGTACGCCTTCCACGGAAACGTCCAGGGGTTCCTTGACGTCATGGTTGAGCATGATGATGTCGCCTTCGGTCAGGTTCATCAATTCTTCGGTGGTGATCCTGGCCCGGCCCAAATCGACCTTGAGGTTGACCTCGGCTTCCCGGACCCGTTCGATGAAACGGTTAATCCAGGCCGTGTCCACTTCGAGCTGATCGCTTTGAAAACCAGCGTAGAGCTTGGAACGGATCGGCTCGATGGTTGAGTAGGGTAAGCAAATAATGAGCGTGCCCACGGTTTGCTCCAGTTCCACCTCAAATTTGACCACCAAAACCACCTCGGTTGGGGCCACTACCGAGGCGAACTGGGGATTGGTCTCGCCTCGAACGTAACTTAGGGTCAGGGGATGAACCGGATTCCAGGCCTTTTCCAAGTCCTCCAAGGCCATTTTGATGACCTTGACGATCAGCCTCGATTCAATGGGGGTAAAATCGCGGCCCTCGACTTTGATGTAACCTCGGCCGCTGCCGCCAAAGAAACTATCGACCAGGTTAAAAACCAGCTTGGTTTCTATGACTATGATGGCGTGGCCCCTTAGGGGTTCGGCCTTAAAAATATGCAAACTGGTCGGGACCGGCAGGGCCCGCATAAACTCGCCAAACTTAATCATGTCAATGGAAAAGGCCGAAATGTCAATGACCTTACGTAAGGCCGTGGACATGGTCTGGCGAAAAAAGCGGGCGAAACGATCGTTTATGATCTCCAAGGTCGGCATGCGGCCTCGGATGATGCGATCCTGATTGGTCAGATCGTAACGGGTTATGCCGGTCTCGTCGCTGTTTTGGTCGGTTTCCGTCTCGACCTCACCGCCGCCCATGCCTTTAAGTAGGGCGTCGACCTCGTCTTGGGTCAATATTTTGGCCATAAAGCCCCCGGACTTTAAGTTAAATCAAAGACAAACCGGAACAATTTTGTCCCATGATGCCTACTTTACTAAAAAAACCTTTATTTTTTGGGCCAGAGGACCCCAAAAAAACTAAGTTTTTTTTATTGGACGATAAACTGGGAATAAACCACCCGATTGATCTTGTGAGCGGTCATAAAAGTATTGGCTTCTCGCAAGATCTGGCTCCTTAAACGCTCTTTGCCATCCATGGTCAGTATAGACTCCTTGGTTTGGGAGGACAAAAGCATCAAGACCCGGTCGGTAATATTGGGCAGGACTTTTTTGAGCTCGTCGGCGGCGGCCTGATCGCTGACCTCCAGGCCCATGCTGACTTTCAAAAAGCTCCGGCCGGTGCCGTCGTTTAGATTGGTGGTAAAGGGCTCCAGGTTGACGATTTGCGGGCCAACCGCGGCCCCGCCTTCGCCGCCTTCGCCGGCCGGGGCGCCGTGCCCGCCGGAGCTCTCAGCGGCGGCCGGGGCCTCGCCTTTGGTCGGGGCCACGATGGGTTCTTCCTCGGTGACCGAGGCCGTGACCGTTTCCGAGAACTCATCGCCGGGGCTTTGGGCCGACGGGCTTTGGGAAGATCCCAAAAACTTCATGGCCATGAAGGCCCCGCCGCCACCGACGATCATGGCCGCCACGATGATGACGATTAGCTTTAAACTAAAGCCGCCCTTGGCCGGGGCTGGGGCCTCGGAGGCCGGGGCCGCGGTTTTTTCCATTTCGGGAGCCGGTTTTTTAGCTTCTTTGGTTTTTTTCTCAGCCATTTCGAACTTATCCTTTCCAGGAAGATTTGGCCGGCGTGTAGATGACTATCTCCAAGCGGGCGTTTTCGGCCCCTTGCTCCGGGTCTTCGGTCAAGGGCTTGGAGCCGCCAAATGAACCTAGCCTTAGGCGATTTTCAGATAGGCCCAGGGAAGCGAAGTATTCCACGACCACCTTGGAACGCCTAGTCGAGAGCTGGTAAGCCAGGGTGGAATCACCGCCTTCCAGTTCCGATAAGGGATTGGTAAAGCTGTCCACGCTTACCGGTAGGGTTAAGGTTTTTAACAATTCGACCAGCCGGTTTAAGAGAAGCAAGTTCTCTCCCCTCAGGATGGCCGAGCCCTCGGGAAAAAGTATTGATTTGTCCCACCTGACCACCAGACCCCGCTCGTCGCGGAAAATGGAGACCGAATCGGTCACCTCCCGCTCCAATCTCTGGTAATCGGGAGTGTCGATGGGATCGAGTTGAAACAAGGCCGCCTTGATTTCTTCTTGATCCAAACTGATGTCCGGCGGCAAGTCCTCCAGTTTTTCCAACAAAGCCACCAAACTGGAGACCAGGGCCGGATTGGAAAAGCCCAGGGTCCCGGGCCCGGTCGGGATGGAAAGTAAGGGCTGTCTTGAACTTTCGTCATCTATTTCAGTTAAATTACCCGGCTCTATGGTGGTAATGGAAATAATCATGACGAAAAAGGTTAAAAGTAAGGTGACCATGTCGGAAAAGGTCAGCATCCAACCGGTTGGGTCCAGGCCCTGGTGGGGCGGCAGTTTTTTTCTAGCCATGAAAAAGCCCCCCCCATTGGCCCCAGCCCCTGGCTTGGGGCCATTTTTGAAGCCCTATGACCAGAGCCGGGCTCATCAGTAAACCTCGCTTTCGTCCTGGCTGGGCGGGGCCGGCAAAAGGAACTCAAAACCCTCAAACTCAAAGCTGCGTTCCAGGTTTTGGAGATTTTTCAGATCCGAGGCCCGAGCCGCCTCAAAATCCAGGATCAGATCGACTCGGTTGTTTTTGGCCCGATTGGCCGGGGAATTGTTGGCCACCATGGGCTTAAAACCAGCGTAGCCATAGGCGGCCAAAAGGCTTTTGTCCATTTGGCCTGGCTCAACGAAATAATTTAAAACGGCCAGGGCCCGATCAGTTGAGATATCCCAGTTGTCTTGGCCCTCCAGACCCGAGGGCAGATTGTCGGTATGACCCTCAACGTAGATGGGGATGGGCACTTGTCTCATGATTCGGCTAAAGGCCATCAGGGTTTCCTGGGCCTCTGGGCTTAACTCTGAGGAGTCTTTGTTAAAAAGCAGATCGGCCGAAAGGGAAATAACCCTTTGGCCCTTGTTGTGGATAATCCTGGCCTGGCCGTCCGAGAGATCCGGGGCCAAAAGGGCCCTGATTCTGGCCATCTCGGGTTCGGCGATGACCAGCCGGGCGCTGGGGTCACCAATGGAGGCCAAATTAGTGCTCAGGCCGGTCTCCTCACCAATGGCCGCGTAACCCCCGCTCATCAGGCCAAAGGTATTGTAGATCGATTCCACCACTTTGCCATGCTTAACTTCGTCGTAATTGGCCTTGGCCGTCATCATGATAAAAAAAGTCAAAATAATCAAGACAATCGAGGTAAAAAGCACCATGGTGCTATCTTGTATGGGAGTCGGCTCCAGTTTTGGTCTGGCCATGTCCTGACCTCGTTAAAAAATCGCCAATAAACTTAATGGCCCACGGCCCTATCTCGGTCAGCCGCTTAGCGGAAGGCCGAGATGCGAGCCGAGGGCGGGATGAAGGCGTGGAGCTTTTGCTCAATGATGCGGGGGTTGTCGCCCCGGCACAGGGCCAAGATGCCTTGAACGATTAGTTCTTTGACCATGGTCTCGGCCCGGGAGCGGGCCCGCAGCTTACCGGAGATGGGGTTAAAAACCACGTTGGCCAAGATGGCTCCGTAAAAGGTGGTGACCAGGGCCACGCTCATGGCCGGGCCAATGGCCGAGGGATCGTCCATCTGCTGGAGCATGGAAATAAGGCCAATCAAGGTGCCCAACATGCCAAAGGCCGGGGCAAAGGCCCCCATGGCCTGAAAGATGTCGGCCCCCAAGCGGTGCCGGGATTCCTGAAAGGAGATCTCCGTTTCCAGGATCTCCACGATGGCCTGCGGTTCCAGGCCGTCCACGGTTAGCTGCAGGCCTTTTTGCAAAAAATCGTCGGAGACGTCGGCGATGTCGTTTTCCAGCGACAGCAAACCCTCCTTACGAGCCTTGGCCGAAAAGGTGATAAAGCCGGTAATTATATCGTTTACGGTGACCGATCTGGTCACGAAGGCGTTTTTTAAAATCGATAACGTGTTTAAACAATCCCGCAAGGGATAGTTAATCATGGTGGCGCAGGCCGTTCCACCAACGACAATCAGAAGCGAAGGCATGTCCAGAAAGGCCATGATGCCCACGCCCATGTTGATGGAAATGACCAAAAGGCCGACCGATGACAAAATACCAATTATGGTGGCGACATCCATGGGTTCACCTTAGTTTTAGCTCCGAGACTTGGGAAGAGATTTGTCCCTTGAAGCTCCCATGAAAATCTCTAGCAAATTATGTGCCTAATTTTAGAATTCTCTTAGCTTTAAAAACAATATCGAAATTTAAACCACCGGGATCGTTAAAAAAGTGAAACCAAGCTGATTTTTAAGGTCATGGACCATCAAAAATCAGGCCATAAAGGTCAGTTTAAAAGAAATTACTCTCTCAAATTGAGCTTGAGGTGATTTTAAAAAAATCACCTAAATTATAAAAACCTTTCTTTGGGCCCAAAGGACCAGGGCAATAAAAATTTTTCTAAAAAATAATTCTATAAACCATTAAATTAAAAGCCAAAGCCAAAAGCTTTACCATTAATAGCAAATAAATCAAATAACTACAGATATTAATTAAATATCAAATAAAATAGATACCGTTTATTCTAGATAAAAACACTATTTTCATATGCCTTATAATCTAACGATAATTAACCTATACAATCATAATCTATCCTTATAACTTTGAATTTTTATGTTTGTATTATATCATAATTGCTCTTAAACCACAAGGAAAATCCCAGCCAGCCGGGGCTGGCCGGGGCCGGGCCGGGCCGGGGCTGGGCCCAGAGAGAGGCTGGCTCTCTGGTTTTAGGAAAATTTAGGGGCCAGATCATGATAATTTAACTTATTTAGCCTTATGAGCCTGTTCCTAGGGGCCCATTGGCCATTATTTAGCCTGGCCGATGGGCCGGGCGGGTCAATAAAAACAGTTCTTGGCTAACAGAATTCATAATTAAAGTTTGACTTGGTTTCTAGATGGTCCCAAGGCCCTTAAAAATGCTAGCACGCTTTAGCATTTATGGCAAGACATTATTAGTCATAATTAATGTTTTAAAGTGTGATCGACCTAAACCACCTAGGGGGTGGTTTTTTTTAACTTTTAAGAAAATTACCCGGGCCCGGGGCCTTGGTAATTTTTGAGGCCCTTGGGGCGAATCAAGGTCAAGAGCCCTTGGAGAGGGGCTCGAGAGGTGGCCATTGACCTTGACCAAACTGTCATTATTTTAATTTTAGGTGTATAATGGCGCCAATCGTCACCGATGGCCATGGTAACGATACGCTTGGCTTCAGACCGGCCCGGGCTTTGCTTAAAGCCCTGTTGACG
>JAITJP010000014.1 GCA_031278835.1 Deltaproteobacteria bacterium | reverse complement strand
CGAGATTAGCTCCAAGGCCGACCTCTGGATGAACCTCAAGGCCCAAAAAGCTTTTTTCGCTTCGGCCTAATCGGCCTGGCTTTAAAAGCTTTATGGACCAAAAAAATCAGCCAAAATAAATCAGTTTGGTCCAGGCCTTTTCTATTTTTTTACTAAAAAAATTCCGGTGAAGGGCCACCCGCGAAAAATTTAACGAAAAACGGCGATGGGCCCAGGGTTGGGGCCCAAGGGAGAATCGTTGTCTTTCAAGGTCTATCGCTTTTCTTGGGCGATTTAACATTTTCACCAAGGTGGATGTGATGAGAAAATTTCTTAGTCTTTGTCTTTGCTTGACCGCTTGTTTGTTTCTATTGTCTCCCATGGCCCAGGCCGCCGATCCCATCGCCATTGGCCTCATGGGGCCCATCACCGGTGACTGGGCCTCGGAGGGCCAAGGCATGGTCCAGGTGGTTGAGATTCTGGCCGAGGAGATCAACGCCGCCGGCGGCATCAACGGCACCCCGGTTGAAGTTGAGGTGGGAGACGACGGCGGTACCCCCATTACGGCTGGCATGGCCGCCCAAAAGCTTTTAACCTTAGGCGTGGTGGCCGTGGTTGGCACCTATGGTTCTTCGATTACCGAGGCCACCCAAAATATCTATGACGAGGGTGGGGTCATTCAAATCGCCACCGGTTCCACCAAAATCAGTTTGTCCGAAAAGGGTTTGACCAAATTTTTCCGGACCTGCCCCCGCGATGATGAGCAGGGTAAGGTTTTGGCCAATAACGTTAAAAATCTTGGCTTTAGCAAAGTGGCCTTGGTTCACGACAATACTTCCTACTCCAAGGGCCTGGCCGACGAGGCCAGGGAGATTTTTAAGTCCATTGGCGTGGGTGAGGTTTATTATGACGCCATCGTGCCCAAGGAACGCGATTACACGGTCAGTTTAACCAAAATCAAAGCGGCCAACCCCGATGTCATCGTTTTTACTGGTTACTATCCCGAAGCCGGCCTACTTTTACGGCAAAAGCGCGAACTGGGTTTTAACGTACCCATGATCGGGGGCGACGCCACCAACAACACTTCCATCGTTGAGATCGCCGGAAAGGAAGCCGCTGACGGCTATTATTTCGTGAGCCCCCCGGCCCTCCAGGACATGAAAACCGAGGCGGCCACCAAGTTCATGGCCACCTATCAAAAAAAGCACAATAGCCTGCCGAGCTCCACCTGGTCGGTCCTGGCCGGAGACGCCTTTTTGGTTCTAATCGAGGCGGTCAAGGCCGTTGGCCCGGATCCTGAAAAAATGGCCGAGTGGTTAAAAAGCGGGCTCAAGGATTACCAAGGTCTTAGCGGCCCCATCGCCTTTGACCAAAACGGCGACCGGGTCGGGGAAGTCTATAGGCTCTACAAGATCGCCCCTTCGGGTGAATTCGTCATTCAATAAACCATTTTTTTCATAAATAGTTAGCTTTCTTGGGGGAGAAGCCTAAAAAACTTTTTCGCTTCTCCCTAAATGAGCCTTTAAGGCGATTTAAGCTCCGTTTGAGGTTTTAACAATCGTTTAACTTCTAGTTTCATTAATAAAACTAGAAGTTTTACTCACACGTCCCCGGGCGGTGGTCTTTGGGTTTTGGCTTTTTTTGATGTACGATTTAAATTTCTTTCTCCAGCAGCTCTCTAACGGCCTGACCAGGGGCAGCATCTACGCTTTGATCGCCCTTGGTTACACCATGGTCTATGGGGTTATGAAGCTCATAAATTTCGCCCACGGTGAGCTTTTTACTTTGGGGGCTTATTTTGGCTACACCATCTTGGTGACCTTGGGCTTGGCCGGTAGTTTGGGGCCGCCCATGGCCATTGGCCTATCGATGATCATGGTTTTGGGCCTGGTGGCCTTGGCCGGGCACCTTTTGGAGAGGGTGGCCTATCGCCCGCTAAGACATTCCGACCGTTTGGCGGCCGTGGTCTCGGCCTTGGGGGCCAGCATCTTTCTCCAAAACGCCATCATGCTCAAATGGGGGGCCCAGTACCGGGCCTTTGGGGCCGATCTGCTGCCCAATGTCGTCTTTCATATCCGCAACTTTAATCTGCCCCTGGTGCGTTTGCTGGTTTTCGTGGCCGCCATCGTGGTCATGGCCATCTTGCACCTTTTTATTCACCGCACCCGCCTGGGCTTGGCCATCCGGGCCTCGGCCATCGATCAGGGGGCGGCCAAACTCATGGGCATTGACGTTAGAAAGGTCATCGCCCTGGTCTTCATAATCGGCCCGGCCCTAGGCGGCTTGGCCGGCCTTTTGGTTGGCCTTTACTACGGCCAAATAAATTACAACATGGGCCAGATATACGGCTTAAAGGCCTTTACCGCCGCCATCATTGGGGGTATTGGCAACATAACCGGGGCCATGGTGGGCGGTCTACTTTTGGGTTTACTTGAGGCCATGGGCGAGGGCTACGTTTCCGTGGCCTGGAAAGACGCCTTAACTTTCGTGGTTTTAATCATGATCTTGGTCTTTCGGCCCACGGGTCTTCTCCCGGAAAGGGTGGCCGAGAAACTATGACCCAAAATAACGGCCCGCCCAATGGCCCCCCGGCTTCAGCCCCAGCCAAGGACTTGGCCCGAGGCCCAGCCCTCAACCAAACCAACCAAGTTAACCATTTGGCCAATAATCTGGCCAATAATCTGGCCCCAGAACTAAACGGCTCCAAAACTAACCCCATTTTGGCCATCTTGACCGGCCTGGGCCTCTTGATTTTCGCCTTTCTGCCCATGATTCTGGCCGCCTTGGTGGGCAGATCGACCCCGTATTGGCTTGACGTCATAAACACGGTTGGCCTTTATACCATCCTGGCCCTGTCCCTAAACGTTATTTTGGGCCACGCCGGCATGTTTCACATGGGTCACGCCGCCTTTTTCGCCATCGGGGCCTACTCAACGGCCATTTTGAACTTGACTTACGGCTGGTCAATCATGGCCACCATGCCCGTGGCCGCCCTGGCCGCCGGTTTAGTGGCCTTAATCTTGGCTTGGCCCATCATTCACTTAAGGGGCGATTATCTCCTAATCGTGACCATCGGCATAGTCGAGATCGTCCGGATCGCCTTAACCAACAATATCTTTGGCCTGACCGGGGGCTCCAATGGCCTGGTCGGTATCGCCAGGCCCAGCTTGTTTGGCTTTCGCATAACCAGCCCCAAACACTTTTTTTATTTCATTTGGATCGTGGTTGGCTTAACCTTTCTCCTTTTTCATTGGCTGGAAAACTCCCGTTTTGGCCGGGCCCTAAAGTTTATCAAGGAAGATACCGTGGCCGCCGAAAACATGGGCGTCAACACTTCCCGTTACAAGCTGATGGCCTTTGTCGTGGGGGCGGCCTGGGCCGGTTTGGCCGGTACCATTTTCGCCAGCCGGATGCGCACCATCAGCCCCGAATCCTTTGTTTTTAGTGAGTCGGTGCTGCTTTTTACCATAGTCATTTTGGGCGGTAAGGGTAGTCAGAAAGGCGTTTTGCTTGGTTCCTTTTTGGTCATTGGCCTGCCGGAATTTTTCCGAGGCTTTGAGGACAAGCGCCTTTTGGTTTTTGGGGCGGCCCTGGTGGTTATGATGATCTTTAGGCCCCAAGGTCTACTGCCTTCCAAACAAGCCCGTTACAAACTGCCCCCGGCTTGGGCCGATCGCCTCGCCCATCTTCCAAAACCCGAGGCCAATGGCTCAAACGGCCCAGGCCCCCAAAACTCGGTTGCCCCAAAAAAGGGCCCCTGACCTTTTGGCCGCCTGGCCACTTCTTGCCCAAAAACGGTGATTGCCCCAAAGCGGCCTCACCTTTTGGCTTTTTGTCTCAACCTCAATTCCCAAAAACGGTGATTGCCCTTAAGGAGCCTAACCTTTTGGTTATTTTATGCAGATCTTGTCTCTAAGCAGCCTGACAAAAACTTTTGGCGGTCTGGTGGCCGTGGCCGGGGTCTCCTGCGGCGTGGAGCGAGGGGCCGTGGTTGGCCTAATCGGCCCCAACGGGGCCGGTAAGACCACGGTTTTTAATCTCATTACCGGGTCAATAAAACCCGACGATGGCCATATCTTCTTTTCCGGTCACTCCATTAGGGGCCTTAGGCCGCACCGGATCGTGGCCTTGGGCATAGCCAGAACCTTTCAGACCATCAGGCTTTTTCAAGGCCTCTCGGCCCTGGAAAACGTTCTCTCGGGCTGCCATTGCCGTATGCGTTCGGGCTTGGTGGCCTCCCTTTTGCGCCTACCCGGCCAACGCCGCGAAGAGAGACTGGTCATAGAACGGGCCATGGAAGAACTTGACTTTGTCGGCTTGACCGGACTTTGGAAAGCCACGGCCGGCTCTTTGCCCTACGGTGACCAAAGGCGCTTGGAGATCGCCAGGGCCCTGGCCACGGAACCTAAGCTTCTGATTTTGGACGAACCGGCCGGGGGCATGAACGAACAAGAAACCCTGGAACTTAGAGAACTAATAAAACTAATAAGAAAAAGGGACATAACCGTCTTATTGATTGAACACGACATGGGTTTTGTCATGTCGGTTTGCGATCAAGTGCTGGTCATGGAAAACGGAATTTTAATCGCCCAGGGCAGCCCCCAAGAAATTCAAAACAATCCCAAGGTCATCGAGGCCTACCTGGGCCTTGATGATGACGATTGAGGGCCGGCGAGGACTAGGCATGCTCCAATTAATCGATCTTAAAGTTTCTTACGGCGGAGTGGAGGCCCTCCATGGGCTAAGCTTAGAGGTTAAACCAGGGGAACTGGTCACCATCCTGGGGGCCAACGGGGCCGGGAAAAGCACCACCCTTATGGCCATAAGCGGTTTGGTTAGACCTAAGTCCGGGTCAATTTTGTTTAAAAACGAGCGTTTGGATAGCCTTAGGAGTCATGAAGTCGTGCAAAGGGGCGTGACCCAGGCCCCGGAGGGCCGCCGGGTTTTTGGGCCCATGACCGTGGAAGAAAACCTCCGGCTGGGGGCCTTTACCCGGCTCAAAGGCATTGAAGCCTCGCTGGAAAAGGTTTTTGGCCTTTTTCCCCGCTTGGATGAGCGGCGCAATCAAATGGCCGGCACCCTTTCCGGAGGTGAGCAGCAAATGCTGGCCATTGGCCGGGCTCTCATGGCCGAACCGACCTTACTGCTGCTAGACGAACCCAGTCTGGGGCTGGCTCCCTTGTTGGTTAAGACCATTTTTCAGGCCATCAGGGACATCAACAAATCCGGGGTGACCGTGGTCTTGGTTGAGCAAAACGCCCGGGCCGCTTTGAAACTGGCCCACCGGGGCTACGTTCTGGACGTGGGCAACTTAGTTCTTGAAGACAGCTCCGAAAACTTGTTAAATAACCCTTTGGTCATTGACGCTTACCTCGGGGCCCAGTGAAGCCCAATCCCGGGGCGACTTTTTTTTTGAGATAAAAAATCTGCCCTTGGCAAAAAAAAACTCTTGACAGGCTTGACACTCTTGAAACTCATGAAACTCATGAAAGGAGGGCCGACCTCTGGCGGCGGTTTGATTTTAAGCCCAGCCGGACCGGCTTTTGGTTATGGCAAAAACTTCCATTCTTTTGGTTGACGATGACGTGGATCACCGGACCGCCTTTACTTTTATCATCAAAGATTGGGGCTATGAAATGACCATGGCCAAGGATGGTTTTGAAGCCGTGAAATTGTGCGGCAGAAAGCGTTTTGACATCATCCTCATGGATATCAAGATGGACGGACTGGACGGCCTGCAGGCCCTGGCCTATATCAAGAAAAACCTCAAGTGCGAGGCCATTGAGAACATTAAGGCTGAATCCTTAAACACTCAAACGCCCATCATCATGCTGACCGGTTACGCCACCGTCCCGGACGCCGTCCAAGCCATGAAAGACGGGGCCTACGATTTTTTGATCAAGGGCGACATCGAGATAGATATCTTAAAACTTAAGATCGAAAACGCCATGGAGCACTTCAAGCTCAAGGAAGCCAAGGTGGCCGGACTCCTCGGTGAGCAAAATATCATTATTGGCCGAAGCCCGGCCTTTAAAAAAATACTCGAATTAGTTGAGCGCATCGCCCCGTCCATGTCAAACGTCCTTTTAACCGGAGAGAGCGGGGTGGGCAAGGAAGTCGTGGCCAGGCTGATTTGGAGTAAAAGCTCCAGGGCCAATCAAGTCTTTGCCACTTGCAACTGCTCGGCCGTTTCCAAGGACAGCGCCGAGGACAGCCTCTTTGGACACCGCAAAGGGGCCTTTACCGGGGCCATTGTCGATCGCCAAGGTATCCTTAAGTCGGCCGAGGGGGGCACGGTTTTTTTGGACGAAATAGGCGAAACCACTCCCCAGTTCCAAACCAAACTGCTAAGGGCCCTCCAAGATCATGAAATCCAGCCCCTGGGTAGCGATCAGGTGGAAAAGGTCGACGTTCGATTTTTGGCGGCCACCAACGTTGAGCTGGAAAAAGAAGTTCGTAACGGTAATTTCCGCGAAGACATTTACCACCGTTTTACCTTCAAGATTCGCGTCCCGGCCCTCCGGGAAAGGCTTGAGGATCTGCCGGAACTGGCCAATTATTACCTTCAGAGGTACGCCCTTAGAAACGGCCGCGAGGTCAGTGGTTTTTCTTCCCAAGCCATGGATATTTTGCTCAAACACCAATGGCCCGGAAACATTCGCGAACTGCAAAATTGCATGGAATACGTGGTGGTCATGATGGCCTCGGACCAAGTCACCGAAAGCGATTTGCCTGAATTCGTGACCACCGGCCCAGCCCATAAACTGCCCGCCAGCGCCTCCGAGCCGGCCCAGGGCGGGGTAATCACCCTCAAAGATTCCGAAAAAAGCGCCATCCTAACCGCCCTGGAATTTACCCACGGGGTTAAAAGCAAAGCCGCCAAACTCCTGGGCATTAGTCGTAAAACCCTGGGCGATAAAATCAAAGTCTACCAACTCACTCAATACATGTCCTCCAAAGACGGCGGCGAAGACGAGGCCCTAGACGATTATGAAGACGAGGCCCCCGGCGGCCCCGGCCCCGATCTTGACGACGATAACCCCGTCCGCCATTAGAAAAAAACCGCCCCTCAAATTCTTCCCGCCCAGGCCCTTGACCCTTGGCCTGGCCAAAACCCCAAATCGCTCCCAGACCACCTCTTACTCATCCATTCAAAAACTTTACTTTAAATTTCACCCTTAGCCATCTTTCTAGCCCAGGTTTTAGGAGCAATTTGGTCGGGGCGGGGCGCCACTGGGCTAATTTGAGCCTCTACGGGCCCATTTTTGGAAAGGCAGTGAGCTTGGTTTTTGGGGAGCGCTTGACCTTGGCGGCCACTGGATAGTTTTTTTTTGGGGTTGTGGTAATATAAGTAAATACTCATAAAAGATAATGGTTTGTCTTGAATCTTTGGTTAATTATCTTTTTTAAATTAAGGCCTAAGGTTATTATAGTTGTCAAGACCTGA
>JAITJP010000001.1 GCA_031278835.1 Deltaproteobacteria bacterium | reverse complement strand
CGGACTGCCCGTGGTTAGGGCCCCAAGGATCATGCGTGGCCGAACTTCCCCGGTGGAACATGACGGGCGGGGCCTATTTTCCGGACTGCCTCAGCCCATGAAGGTCGGGCGCTATCATTGGCTTTTGGCCAAAGAGCCCGGACCAAAGGTGGTTCATCCTGTGGAGATTACGGCCAGAACCCCGGCTCAAATAAAACTAGCCGTGATTTAGAATGGCCCGTCGAATCGTTAAATCAAAATCCCTAGACCTCACCCCATCCCTAGATTGGCTCGTAAAGGCCCATTATCGGCCCATAGCGGGCTTTGGGGGTGGGCTAGCCATATAAAATAGGGTTAAGGACTTTGAAGCGCTCCTGGGCCCCCTAACGGCCGTTTAAAGGGCAAGTCTCGTTAGACCCCGATCTTGTCATAAAGCCTCATTTTAAATCAGGCGAGAAATGGTAACTTCCTAGTATTGGTGATTTTTAAACTTACTTATTATTTAAGTAAGCATAAATTGATCCCAATAGATAAAACAAAGCCTTTGTTTTGTCAGAAAAAATATTACTGGACTTAGGACTTTCAGAATGTGGGCCAGAAAAAAAACTCAAAGCGCTTAAAGAAAAGGCTATTTAGCCTGGCTTAAAATTATTGTAAAAAATAGGTTAAAATTAAAAAATAACTTGTTTTCTACAAGTTTACGTAATATTGGACTTTTAGTAACTGGTTGGAAGGCTAATTTAAAGGAGTTTTTCTAAGGCTGGGGCAAAAATCTTGTTTTTAGGCCAGCTTAAGATAATGGGCGGCCTTGATGAGGTCTTTGGCCAGGCCCCCCTGGGTGTTTTTGTCGGCCAGGCCCTAAATTAAATTGAGACCCGGGATGACCTTGAGCGGCGGCCAGGGGCCAGTATTTCAGCGCCTGGGCGAGATCTTGTTTGACAACTGGGCCTTGGCGGTAGATTGGGCTAAGCTAACTTGAGCCATGATATGACCTTTGTCCGCCGAAAGATGAAAAAACGCCAGGGATTTTTTTTAAAATATCGTTGGACTTCTTGGCCCAAATAATAGGCTTGAGCCGAGGAGAAAAGTTCCTCGGGACTAGCTAGGTTGCTAGGTTGGGGGCCTTTGAAAAAACGATTGTTATATTAGCCATATGGCCTGGCCTTTTTAAACTTACTTATTTAAGTGAGCACGGGTAGATAAATGTTAATAAATAAAAAACCTTGGTTTAGCCAACTAGACCAAAACTGCCAAGATTTGAAAATTTTGGGGCTAGGCCCTGAAAAAAAACTTAAGGCGCTTCAGGAGCGGGATTTAGCCTAGACTTAATATTTTTTTAACTTTAGAAAAGAAAAAGTTGGGCTAAATCAAAAAGGCATGGTTTTGGGGCTGGCTTAACCAGGGCGGGCTTTTAGTCTAAGGTTGGCGCGCCAATCTCTCGAAGTTTTTCCTTGGCCAGCTTTTTACCCTGAACCGCGGCGAGCTGTAAATATTTAATGGCTTGGTTTTGGTCTTGTTTAACCCCATCGCCAGTAAGGTAAGCCATACCGAGATTTAACTGAGCCAGGGCTTCACCCTGAGCCGCGGCTAAGCGCCAATATTTAGCGGCTTTGCTCATGTCTCGGGTGACCCCATGGCCGGTAAGGTAAGCGTTGGCTAGATTTATCTGAGCCTGGACCAGACCTTGATAGGCGGCTAAGCGATAATATTTAATGGACATGTCTAGGTCTTTTTCCAGGCCCATGCCCTGAGAATAGGCTAGGGCTATGTTAAACTGAGCCAGGTTATGCCCCGCGTCCGCGGCCAGGAGCCAGTATTTAGCGGCTTGGACCGGCTCCTGTTCGACCCCATAGCCGCTAAAGTAGGACAGACCTAAATTATACCAGGCCTCGGGAATTTTATGTTCGGCGGCTAAAAGCCAATATTTTATGGCCAGGCTGGGGTTTTCATCAACTCCTTGGCCCGTCTGGTAGGATTCGGCTAAGTTCATTTGAGCCAGAGGATGACCTTTGTCGGCCAAAAAATGCCATAACTTGATGGCTTTTTTTAGGTCTTGTTTAATTCCATGCCCAAAATAATAAGCTTCTGCCTTGGCCAAAAGTTCGGTGTGGTTGGCTTGAAGGAGGTCCTTTAAAAAATGGTTTGTCATATATTTCCCAGATGGTGAGACGTTTTTAAACCTATTTACTTATTTAAGTAATTTGAAGAGTTTAGATAGAATGAAAAAAGGGTCCAGGTTTAGCCCTCAAGATTAAAACAGCCAAGACTTGGAATTTTCAAGATTTAGAACTACCAGGGCTTGCTCATGAAAAAAAAACCAAAAAACCAAAAACAAAAAACCAAAAAGCAAATCTCGTTTAAAGGCGGAGGATTTGGCTAATTTTAAGCCCATTGAAAAAAAAACGCTCTTGATAAAAATTGGCCCTAGCCAATGAAAGTCTCGACAACTTTCATAAAAAACAATTAGCCTAAATAAAAAAGCTTGGTTTTGGGCGCGGCCTAGGGAGCCCCCTTAAGGGTTGTTTGATTGGGCTTTCATTTCAAGGAGTTTTTCCACGGCCTGGGGAAAACCCTGTTTAGCGGCAAGCTGGTAAAAATGGAGGGCTTGGTCGAGGTTTTTTTCAACACATTCGCCGTTTTCAAAGGCCAGACCAAGATTAAACTGAGCGTTGGCGTTGCCTTGATAGGCGGCTAGGCTCCAATATTTTATGGCTTGGGCTGGGTCTTTTTCCACTCCGGTGCCAAAATAATAAGCATTGCCTAAATTGCAAACGGCGTAGAAATCACCTTGAGCGGCGGCCAAGAGCCAATATTTTATGGCCAGGGTGAAGTTTTGTTCAACCCCATTACCAAAGTTATAGGCGGTACCCAAATTAAACTGAGCGACGGAATCACCCATGTCGGCGGCCAGCCTCCAATACTCAACGGCTTTGCTCAGGTCTTGTTCGACCCCATGGCCGGAATTATAAGACTGGCCTAAATTGCAAAGGGCTTTGGGGTTTCCTTGATCGGCCGCCAATTTCCAATATTTTACGGCTTGGCTTATGTCTTGTTCGACCCCTTCACCGTTTAAGTAGGCTTGACCTAACCAAAGCTGGGCTTCGCTAAAACCCTGATCGGCGGCCAGGCGCCAGTATTTGGTGGCCTGGAAGAAATCCTTTTCGAGCCCCACGGCGTTGTAATAGGCTTGGCCCAATTTGGACTGAGCCTGGGCGTTGCCCTGTTCGGCGGCCAAGCGTAAATACTTTACGACTTGGTCGAGGTCTTTTTCAACCCCTTCGCCAGTGTAGTAAGCCAAGGCTAAATTTAACTGAGCCAGAGGATGACCTTTGTCCGCCGAAAGATGCCAAAATTCGAGGGCTTTTTCTAAATCTTGGTGAACCTTTTCACCTAAGAAATAAGCTTTGCCCGCGTTAAAAAGTTCTTCGGGACTGGCTTGGTTGGGGTCCTTTGAAAGAAGGTCGGTCATGAATCTCCAAATTGACTTGGTAATTTTATATTTACTTATTTAAGTAAGTACAAAAAAGACCATTATCGGTTAAACAAAGGTCTTGGCCTAGTTGCCTAAAACAAAACCACCAAGACTTAGAACTTCCAGGTCTTGGTCATGAAAAAAACAAAGCGACTAAAAAGCCATTCTATTTAGCCAGGATTAACTTTTCAGGGGTGGTCTCCGCGCTAAATCAAAAAAAGCTTTTTTTGGCTCTGACCAGCCCAGATGGTTTTTAGTGAGTGATTTTAGCTTTTAAGGTTAAGAGTTTTTCCTTGGCCGGGGCAAAACCTTGGTCCGCGGAGAGTTGATAATAATGGAGGGCCTTGATCAGGTCCTTTTCCACCCCTTCGCCGTTTTCATAGATCCAACCTAAAGAAAACCGAGCTTCAGGTACGTTACTCTCATCGGCCATGAGGAAATATTTTATGGCCTGGGCCAGGTCTTTTTCGATCTCAATCCCCTTATGGTAGACCAGGCCTAAATTCATCTGGGCGCCGACATGCCCTTGGTCCGAGGCTAGCTTCCAGTAGTCAATGGCTTGGTCTATGTCTTTGTCCAGGCCATGGCCGTTAAAATAGGATAAGCCCAAATTAAACTGGGCTTCGGGATGACCTTGCTGGGCGGATAGACGCCAGTATTTTATGGCTTGGTCCATGTCCGGTTTCACCCCTTGGCCCTTCAAGTAGGCCACCCCCAAACTAAGCTGAGCTTCACTATTGCCCTGATCGGCCGCCAGGCGCCAATATTCAACCGCCTTGGTGAAGCTTTGATCAAAAATTTCGCCCTCGTAGTAGGCCTTTCCAATGGCCAATTGAGCCAGAGGGTGACCCTGTTCGGCGGCCATAAACCAGTATTTACCGGCCTGGTTTAGGTCTTTTTCCAGGGCATCACCGTTAAAGTAAGCCAGGGCTAGACAAAGTTGAGCCTGGGCTATGTTTTGATCGGCGGCTAGGCGCCAAAACCTAACGGCCTTTTCTAAGTCAATTTCGACCCCTTCGCCAATAAAGTAAGCGCTTCCCATTTTAAATTGAGCATAGGGATGACCACTCTCGGCCGCTAGCAGTAAATATTTTATGGCTTGGACCAAGTCATTATCCACTCCTTGACCGGTATAATAGGCTATCCCTACATTAAACTGAGCCTGGGAAACACCTTGGTCAGCGGCTAAGCGCCAGTATTTTGCGGCCTGGGCCAAATTTTTTTCAACTTCATCACCGCTGGAGTATAAAGAAGCTAGATTTAGCTGGGCGATTACCAGACCCTGGTCGGCCGCCTTGGTATACCATTCAATGGCCAGGGCGGCGTTCTTTTCTCCGTAAGGCTTGCCAGTTCTGTAAGTTTCGGCCAAAAAAAATTGAGCCTCGGGCTGATTGGCTCTGGCGACATCGAGCAGAAAGTTAAAGCTCAATAAAATATTTTGGCTTATAAACTCACCATCGAGATAAGCTTTAGAAAGCCTTATTTTAGACAGTATATGACCTTTGTCCGCGGCAAGTTGCCACAACTCAAGGGCTTTTTTTATATCTCTTTGGACCTTTTCCCCTAAATAAAAATCTTCACCCATTTCAAAAAGTTCTTCTGGGCTGGCTAGGTTAAGGTCCATTGAAAAAAGGTCAGTCATGTATGGCCTAGATGAAAGGTAAACCGTAAATTTATTTAACCATTGGTTATACCAAATAAAATTGAAAGGGCTTGATCGGCCCCATCTTTGATTTTAATTGGCCACTTTTTCTCGAAAATCAAAAAAAATTTGAGGCCAAACGGTTTCTTTTTAGCCGCCTGATTTCAAGGCCAGAAATCCCTCGGTTCAAACATCAGAGGCTAAGAGGCTCATCTCTGTTTTTGCCATGTTGAGCCATATTCCGTGCTTTGGATTATAGTGTTTTCAGGCCAATTAGACAAGAAAAAGCTAAAAAAAGTCGGCTAGGCCTTTTCTTACCCATCTATCAGCCAGCCCTCCCGGCCACCCAAAACCTGGAACCAAAATGGCTTTACCGGCCTGACCAAGCATGGTTTATAGGATTCA